>DYQJ01000353.1 GCA_020719345.1 Draconibacterium orientale
TGAAAATAAAATAAATAGCGTGTTTAGTCACCATTATTTTACGCTATCAACTTTTAAAAAGTTGACAAATCGGTAAATTTAAAATATACATAATTTATTTTTATTTTATCTTAAAAAATATCATATTTGCAAAATAAATCTTTATATTTTTATGACTAATTTAAAATATGTCGCACTTTCGCTGGGAAGCAGCTTAGGTGATAGACGAAAATATATCAACGAAGCTATACAAAATATTGAAAATAAAATAGGTAAAGTGATTAAAACATCATCGGTCTATGAAACAGAACCATGGGGATTTACAGATGAAAATATGTTCTTGAATCAAGTAATAACAATAAATACAATACTTTCGCCGCAAGATACATTAAAAGAAATAAACGTGATAGAACAAAAATTAGGAAGAATACGTAAAAACAACCAATATCAAGCACGTACAATTGACATAGATATTTTGTATTACGACAACTTGATAATGAACACCGTAGAGTTACAAATCCCACATAAATATTTGCACAAACGAAAATTTGTATTAGAACCTCTATGTGAAATAGAACCTCAAATGATAAATCCTATTTTAAATATTGACACACAAAAAATGTTAGATAATTTTAATTTATATAATAATATCCTACAATGAATAATGTAAGAGTTAGATTTGCCCCAAGTCCTACAGGACCGCTACACATAGGCGGAGTCCGAACGGCTTTATTTAATTACTTGTTTGCAAAAAAAAACAACGGAACTTTTATCCTACGAATAGAAGACACCGACCAACTTAGATATGTCCCCGGCGCCGAAGAATATATCATGGACAGCTTAGAATGGTGCGGAATCACTTTTGACGAAGGAATACGACAAGGCGGAAAATATGCCCCATACAAACAATCCGAACGGAAAGATATTTATCAACAATTCGCAAACCAATTAGTGCAAAAAGGTGCAGCTTATTATGCCTTTGACACACCCGAAGAATTAGAAGAAATGCGAAAAAAATTAGAACAACAAAAATCTTCTATCCAACAATATAATTATGCCACGCGCATGGAGATGAAAAATTCTTTCACCATAAGTCCCGAACTAATTAAACAAAAAATAGAAAACGGTGAAAACTATGTAATACGTTTCAACATTCCTGAAAATGTTGCTATAGAAATGCAAGACCTCATCCGCGGAAAAGTCACCGTAAACTCTTCTACGTTAGATGATAAAGTGCTGTTCAAATCTGATGGACTGCCTACATATCATCTCGCAAATATTGTGGATGACCACCTCATGCAAATTTCACACGTCATACGAGGTGAAGAATGGCTACCATCATTGCCACTACATTATTTACTCTACGACAGCTTTGGTTGGGAAAAACCACAATTTGCGCATCTCCCACTTATCTTAAAACCTACAGGAAAAGGCAAACTAAGCAAACGTGACGGAGACAGCGGAGGATTTCCCGTATTCCCTATAGATTGGACAGACCCTAATACTAATGAAAAATACGCAGGTTACAAACAATGGGGATATTGTCCAGATGCTTTTGTTAATATGCTCGCACTATTAGGTTGGAACTCAGGAACAGAACAAGAAATTTTCTCGCTATCTGAATTAGAACAAATTTTTACTATAGAAAAAGTTGGTAAAGCCGGTGCAAAATTTGACCCCGAAAAAACTAAGTGGTTCAACGAGCAATACATTCGCAACAAACCAGACGAAGAACTCGCTAATTATTTACTCAACTTTTTAAATCAACAAAATATTCAGACAACTGACGACAAAAAAAACATAGAATATCTGACAAAAGTATGTCATCTTATCAAAGATAGAGCTACTTTATTGACTGATTTATATCAATTAGGAAATTATTTCTTCGAAGCCCCAAAAGATTATGAGCCAAAAACATTGAAAAAGTTCTGGAAAGAAGACACTAAAAATCTCATGGAGAAAGTTAAAAATATTTTAACAACAATAGAAGACCTAAGCGCACACGACACTGAACAAATACTAAAAACGTGGATAGAAGAAAATCAAATCGCTTTTGGCAAAGTTATGAACCCTTTACGTATTCTCCTCGTAGGAGACGCCAAAGGACCGCATCTATTTGATATTATGCAACTTATCGGTAAAGACGAAGTCTTAAAACGTATAGAATATGGAATCAACAATTTAAACTAAAATAATGATAGCAGTAGACTCACTAAAAGTAGAATTTGGCGGAACAACTTTGTTCAAAGACATCTCCTTTGTAATTAATCCGAAAGACAGAATTGCACTAATGGGAAAAAACGGAGCAGGTAAATCTACCCTCTTAAAAATTATTGC
>DYQJ01000116.1 GCA_020719345.1 Draconibacterium orientale
GGTTTTTCTGTGTTGCTATGTAGTGAAAATTTGTCCAACTTTATGTGGTTACTCAAATATTTTTGATTTTATAATTTATAAATATTTTTTTATTTTAAATTCAAAAAATATTTAATTTATTCTTGCGGAAGTTCATATTTTTGTCGGATAGTGAATTGAGGGGTCTTGTTGATAGATAAAAATATTCGACCAATGTATTCTCCCACCATTCCTATAGCGATTAATTGTATTCCGGCAAAGATAGAGACTGCTGCAAATAATGAAGAATAACCGGGTGGCACCGTAGAGTCTAAAAATTTCATAATTACGCCGGCTAATCCGAGCAGAAATCCTATTATAGAAAAAATAAATCCGAGAAACATTGCTAACCTAAGTGGCAATATAGAAAAATTGGTGAACATATTCATCCATAGCGATAGTAATTTGCTGATAGTATATTGAGATTTTCCTTCTTTTCGTTTTTGGTGACTAACTTTTATTTTGCCGATGTTAGCAGTAGTTCGCAATATTAGACCGTCAATGTAAGGGTACGGTAAATTGTAGAGCTTAATAGATTCTACTAAGAATTTATTTATTATCTTAAAACTACTTAGATATAAATCTTTTGGTTTGGCGAGCATATAATTAGCAACTTTATCATTAAAGCGGCTGCCCAAATTTCTGAGGAATGAATGTTCTTTTTTTTCATAGAACGTATAAACTACGTCATAATTATTGGCAGATATATATTCTATCAATTTTATTACTTCGCTTACGGGATTTTGAAAGTCGTCATCCATTATTAAGACGTAGTCTCCGGTAGCATGATTTAAAGCTGCCATGACTGCATTGTGTTCTCCTACATTTTTGGCGAGCAGATAATATTTCACTATATTTTGATACCGGTTAAATAATTGTACACAAACGTTATGCGAGTTGTCTTTGGAACTGTCGTTGACCAAAATTATTTCAAGATTGAAATTTTGCAGTTCCGCAACAAGTTTATTTACCAACTCGGCTATAGTATTTTCACTATTGTAAACCGGTATTGCGATGGATATTTTCATGTCTATAATTTTATTTTGCAATTACTCCGGAGCCGATTAATGACTGCTCATAGTACCATACGGCAAATTGTCCGGCAGTTATTCCGCGTTGTAGTTCCTCAAATACTATATAAAGTCCTTCGTCTTTCATTATAATTTCGGCTTCTTGAAGCGGTTGCCGATAGCGAACTCGGACTTTACATTTTTTTGTTTCATCTGTTCTAAGTATCATATCCGGTCTCATCCAGTGTATTTCTTCTTTATTAATAAATAAAGCTTTTCTATTCAATGCCCAGTGTTCGTGTCCTTGTCCTACGTACAAAATATTTTTTTCCACATCAATACCTACGACAAAAAGTGGCTTAGCTTTTCCACCTACATTTAAACCTTTTCGTTGTCCTATGGTATAATAAAAAGCGCCATTATGCTCGGCTATATTTTTGCCCATTTCTTCAGTTAAATATATAGGTGAAGATAGCTGTTTTAAATCATTGTAATCAAAGTAGTTGTTATTGTTGTTAATATCCGGTAGTTCTATAATTTTGCCTTTTCGCGGTGCTAATTGTTGTTGCAGAAAAGTAGGCAAATCTACCTTCCCAACGAAACAAATTCCTTGCGAGTCTTTTTTAGTCGCAGAGGCAAGTTCTATTTGTGAGGCGAGTTCTCTTACTCTTGGTTTCTCTATATCCGATAACGGAAATAATACATTTTTTAGTTGATTTTGAGATAGTTGACACAGAAAATAGCTTTGGTCTTTATTTTTATCTTTTGCTATTTGGAGGTCTTTATATATAGTTCCATTTATATTGATGTCTTCTATTTTTGCATAATGTCCTGTTGCTACGTAGTCGGCATTCATTTCTGTGGCAAATTTATTAAAGATGTCAAATTTTATCTCGCGATTGCATAATACATCGGGATTTGGAGTTCTGCCACGACCATATTCATTGAACATATAATCAACGACTTTCTGTTTGTATAGTTCGCTTGAGTCTACCACTTCTATGGGAATATTCAATTTTTTAGCTACTAATTTAGCCACCATTAAATCTTCTTCCCACGCGCAATCTCCTGAGAGTGTTACGGAGCTGTCTCGCCAGTTTATCATAAATAGTGCTATCACTTCATAACCTGCTTCTTTCAATAAATAAGCGGCTACGCTGGAGTCCACTCCTCCAGAGAGTCCTATTACTACTCGCTTCATATAAATTAATTAATTTAACATCACTTATTTTTTATTAAAAACAAAAATACATTTTTTTTGTTTATTTAAGATAAAAAAAATATTTTTTATTTATAAAAAGAAAAAAAATAGTACCTTTGCAAAATAATTTAAAAATTTAATAAAATTATAGTAATGAAAAAGTTAAATTTGATTTTGGTAGCAATGGTGCTGATTTTTAGCACATTCATGTGGAGTTGTAAGAAAGAAGAAGACGAGGTGATAGATATTATCTAGGTAACCGAAGATATCATCGTGGATATTACGTGGGAAGAAGGAATAGTTTATAGCATTGGCGGTGATATTCATGTAAAAAGCGGCGCTACTCTTACTATTTTGCCCGGTACGGTAATAAAATTTGCATCCAACAAAGGTTTGTACGTAGAAGATGGAACACTAATAGCTGAAGGAACAGCAGAAAAACCCATAACTTTCACAGCCTTAGCCGAAACCCCTGCCAAAGGAGCATGGCTCGGATTAGTTTTCTCGGCTAATACTCTCAATAATACTTCTTTAAAATATTGTAACATAGAGTATGCAGGTGGAAATTCGGAATACGGCGCAATACACATGGACGGTTGTAAAATAAATATAAACAACTGTAAAATAACTAATTCCAAATATAATGGCATTGACATGCACTATTCAGATGCAGAATTTGTAAGCTTTGCAAATAACGAGATTAAAGATGTAGACGCCCATGCACTATATTTGTCTCCGAAGGCGATTTCTACAATAGGCAGTGGAAATATTTTTACTTGTAACGCAGGATATGGTATTAAAGTAAGTTCCGGAAAATTCTATTCTGGAGCAAAAACATGGAGCAAACAAACTGTTCCATATATTGTAGAAGGTGAAGTGTCTATAAATGACGGCGCTACAGTTACTATTCAAGCTGGAAATACTATTAAATTTGATGTAAGCGGCTCTATGGTAATCGGTTATGAAAGCAATGGTACATTGGTTGCCGAAGGAACAGCTACAGAACCTATAATTTTTACTTCCTCCGCTACTTCTCCTGTTGCAGGAGCATGGACAGGATTATATTTTTACGGAAATGCTATTTCTTCTAAAATGAAATATTGTAAAATAGAATATGCCGGTAAAGCTGCCGAATATGGTGCGATATACTTAGCTGATGCTTCTAAAATAGATTTTGATTATAACACAATAGACAAATCGGCTTCCTATGGTATTGTTTGCTACGGTTCAGATGCCGGATTCAATTCGTTTACTTATAACAATATTCTTAATGTAGAAAATCATGCGATAAGTATCAATGCTAAGCAGTTACATGGCTTAGGAGCTAATAATCAAATAACAACAAAAGCCGATAAAGGCATAAAAATAGATGGCGGTGACTATAATGACAACAGTAAAACATGGTTAAAACAAACAGTACCATTTTATGTGACCAGCAGCGTATATATATTGGGAGGTAGTTTGACTATTCAACCGGGTTGTACTTTTAAAGCCGATGCAGGAGTATGGTTTGAGGTAGGTTATAGTAATAATACTACTTTGACTGCCGAAGGAACTGCTGCCGAGAAAATAACTTTCACCTCGTCAGCAACTTCGCCTGCCGCAGGTGCATGGAAAGGTTTATATTTTTATTCTAACACTTCCTCTAACACTTCTTTAAATTATGTAGATATTGCTTATGCAGGCAATGAATATGCAAGTATAGTTTTAGCCGACAATGTTAATATAAAAGTCAACAATACTAATATCAGTAATTCCGGCACTTGCGGTATTTACAAATATTCGGGAAGTGCTGTTACAGGCGGTGCAAACAATACCTTTGTAAATAATTCAGGAAACGATATTTGTGAATAATTTATACTATAAACGGCAACTTTGCCAAAGTTTAAAACTTTGGCAAAGTTTTAATTACAAAACAATTACATAAGAATAAAAGTTAAAATTATATCCGTTTTGAGTATATCCTTGAAAATCACTTTTTTATTATTATTTCTCTCTACATTAATAATTTCTTGTAATGTAGAGAGAGATAACAGACAGACAAAAAATATTTGTTTTTCAAAACGAACAAATATTTTTTGCACTGCTGTTGCATCTTCTATAAATAATCTTTCTTTTTTGCACTTCTTTAATAATATCAAACAAACTAAAAATCAGGTAAATAATTTCAATGACATTGTTTATGCAGAATTTGACTCGGCAAAATATGTCAGCCAAATGGAAATAATATCTTCCTCACAAGATTCTATAACTCTGATAATAAATGATTTGTATTTTGGACAATATCTCACTAATACTAAAATAAGTGTTAATACTAAAATTCAAAGTATAATATTTCGTATTTATCCTTGCAAAAATTATTACGTAAATAGTTATATGAATACCCAAAAAATATCTTTTTTGCATCCAACTTACAACTCTTCGCATGGACTTCGGCAGATATGTTTCTGGGACAAAAAACAGCGGCTCATATCTTTTTATAACAATCTTGATAGTACTAATATTTTTACCGAAACGAGATGCGATTCTATGGGTAATAAAAGTTTTTTTTTAGATACTGTTTTTTATCAGCGTGATAGCTCTCTTCATTTATTTTGTATGACTCGTCAAAGCGATATTTTTAGTTTTGTTGAATCAGATAGTTTACTAAAAATTTTTGCGGGAAAATATGAGATAGAAGAAAATTTTTATAATCAATCAAAAGTTATGGCTATTGGAAAATATTGGGAACTCTGTAAAAATGATGGCTTTATAAATAATTATACAGAAGATAATCAATTTAAAATAAGCATAACTGCCGGGGCTGTATATCAAGACTCTGTTATCAAAATTTATACTACAATACCCGATTCGTCTTTTGTAGAGGTCAATATGTTAGATACAAATATTTTATTAGATATAAAATATGCTACCGATAAAAATTTCACGCGAAGGAAATTATATGACTGTGAAAAATGTTTACTTCGTTATTTTGTTGCAAAAGATTTGGTAAGCGCCAATAAAGAATTGCAGCAAATAGGACTCGGCATAAAAATATTTGATGGTTATCGTCCTTTATCAGTGCAGTTTACGATGTGGGATTCGTGTCCGAATATCAATTTTGTTGCCAATCCTGTGATAGGTTCTATCCACAATAGAGGTACGGCTGTTGACATAACATTAATAGACAATCAAAAAAAAGAATTAGATATGGGAACAGAATATGATTATTTTGGTTACGAGTCATTTCATGATAACCAATTGTTGTCGGATACTATAAATAATAATCGTCATCTGCTTCGTGCAGTCTTATATAAGAATAATTTTTTCGCTATCAAGACAGAATGGTGGCATTATGCACATTTTCGTTCCATGTTTTATCCGCTGTCAGATTTTGAACTTCCTTGTCCGTAAAAAGAGGAAAAGCAATTTGAAAAAAACTTTATTTTCAAATTGCTTGTATTTTCTATCGTGATTAATCAGTATTCATACCTAAGTATCTGTGTGTTTCCAAAATTTCGGTTCGCGATTTTCCGACAACACATTGTAAACCGCAATAGTTATTTTTCAAATAGCAGTCGCATTTTCTAAATACTTTGTTAATAATTTCTTCTTGTCCTAATGTGTGCAAAAAGCTCAGTCCCACTGCGGGACTTCCAGAAGCTAAGCGAGTAACAGGTTCTATGTCAGTGAGATGATGTTTTATATGTTGCCATGCGCCCATGTTTTCAGGTTCTTCTTGTATCCACAAAGTCAACATATTTTTAGGATATTTTCGTATTATATCGGCGATTTCTTTTATAGGGAAAGGATATAATTGCTCTACTCGTATCAGTGCGACATCTTTTGCTTGTAATTTTTCTTGACGTTCCAAAAGGTCATAATATATTTTGCCTGAGCATAATACTACTCTTGTGACGGTTTGTGGAATGTTGTTTGGGTCATCTATTACAGTTAAGAATTTAGAGTCTGTAAAATCTTTTACTGCGGAGATGCACTTTGGATTTCTTAATAAACTTTTTGGGGTAAAAATTATTAGCGGTATTCTAAAATTTCGTTTTAAATGTAGTCGTATCAGATGAAAGAGATTAGCCGGAGTTGTGCAGTTCGCTATTAACATATTATTTCTTGCTGCAAGTGTTAAAAAACGTTCTATTCTTGCACTTGAATGTTCGGGGCCTTGTCCTTCATATCCATGCGGTAAAAACATTACAAGTCCGTTCATGATTCCCCATTTCTCGGCGCCGCAGCTGATATATTGGTCTATCATTGCTTGTGCAACATTGTGAAAATCACCGAATTGTGCTTCCCAAATAGTCAAGCAATTAGGTGAGACAAGAGCATAACCATACTCAAACCCTAACACTCCATATTCGTTGAGTGGAGAATTATATATTTCAAAAAGTTCGGGTTTGGTAGTAATATTTTTTAATGGAAAATATTTTTCTTCAGAGTCTTCCACCACAAAAGCAGCATGACGATGCGAAAACGTGCCTCGCACCACATCTTGTCCGCTAATTCTAACTTTGTAACCTTCTTCAATAAGAGAGCCATAAGTCAGTGTCTCTGCCATTGACCAGTCTATCTTGTCATTTTGTATCATCAGAATTCTGTCTTCTACGAGTTTCTCTATCTTCTTAAAAAATTTCTTGTCCTGCGGTAATTGATTTATTTTATTGCCAAGTTCAACTATCTGTTGGTGTGTTATTTTGGTGTCTATTATTTTATCAAAGTCGCTTCTCATAGGATGCTTAAATTCATTCCACTCGGATTTTAAAAACTGTTTGATAGTTATTTTTTCTATTTCTTTTGATTTTTGATATTCTTCTTCCAGCAGGTTTTCAAAATCGGCTTGAATTTTATTAAGTTCTTGACTATCAAATAATTGTCTGTCTAAAAGTTCGCGGGTATAAATTTCGCGGGTGTTCGGATGTTTAGCTATTTCTTTATAAAGTAGCGGCTGTGTAAATCGTGGTTCATCTCCTTCATTGTGTCCGTACTTACGATAGCAAAGTATATCAATAAAAACATCAGATTGAAACCTTTGTCTAAATTCTACTGCCAGCTCCATCACAATAGCAAGTGCTTCTACATCATCTCCATTGACGTGAAAAATAGGACTTTGTGTAACTTTCGCTATATCAGTGCAGTAAGTACTTGAACGAGCTTCTATATAGTTTGTAGTAAATCCAACTTGGTTATTAACAACTATATGCAATGTTCCGCCGGTTTTATATCCGTCTAATTGTGCCATCTGTACTATTTCGTAAACTACTCCTTGTCCCGCAATAGCGGCATCTCCATGAATCAAAATAGGAATTAATTTAGAGTAATTATTGTTGTAATGTTTGTCAATTTTAGCCCGCGAAATACCTTGTATTATTCCGCCCACAGTTTCCAGATGTGAAGGATTAGGAGCAAGATTAAGTCGGCATCTTTTACCTGTTGGGGTAATTATTTCATTATCATAACCTAAATGATATTTTACATCTCCAAGTGATATAGTTTCATCATATTGCTTAGTAATAAATTCGGAGAAGCTTTTTCTGTACGGCTTTTGCAATATATTAGTCAACACATTTAGACGTCCCCGATGCGGCATACCGATAACAAACTCTTCGCATCCAAGTTCGGTTGCTTTATTAATAGCGACTTGCATAGCTGGAATCAGCGATTCGGCGCCTTCTAATGAGAATCTTTTTTGTCCCACAAATTTCTTATGCAAGAAGTTCTCAAAATTAACGGCACGCACAAGCGACTCATAAATTAAAGTTCGTTCCGATTTAGAGAAGTCTCGTCTGTTTTGTGTAGTCTCCATCTTTTTTTGCAGCCACTCCACCACTATTGGTCGTCTAATGTAAGAATATTCTACTCCTATTGAAGTGCAATAGGTGTTTTTTAGATGCGTGATAATATCTTTCAATTTTGCTGTTCCGATGCCGATTTCTGAGCCGGCTTGAAAACTACGCTCCATATCTTGCTCGGACAATTCAAAATTCGCTATGTCTAAATTAGGAAAATGTTTTCTACGAGTTCGTACCGGATTGGTAGCAGTGAACAGATGACCGCGCGAACGATACGCTTCAATCAACCTAATAACTTTAAACTCATTATCAATATTTTCTCCGTTAATTTGTCGGTCTTGAACTTGCGCTGTAAAATTAGTCCGCGCAAATTCAAAACCTTTAAAAAAATTCTGCCAAGTTATATCTAACTTTTCCGGGGCGACTAAATATTGGCTATACATTTCTTCTATCGCCGCGAGTTCATTATTTCCAATATAGCTAAATTTGTCCATGTTTTGAATTATTAATATTTATGAACGATTTTTTTTAATGTTCTTATTTATTGGCTCAGTTATCTCGTCTTCTGTATTTTGTTTTTTAATTATACCAAACAAAACAGCGCCAAGGACGAGCAAGATGACTAAAATAGAACTAACCGCACTAACTGTTTTGCCACTGTAATAAGATTCCGGCTCAAATACAAATTCTATCGTATGTTCACCTTTAGGAATCGGGAGACCCCGCAAGATATAGTTCACGCAAAGATGCTCGGTCTTTTCCCCATCAATATATGCGCTCCAACCCTTAGGATAATATATTTCAGAGAATACAGCAAACTCATCATTCTTAGAAAAAGATTTGTAAACTAAGCGATTAGGGGAATATTCGGACAACTGTATTATGCCGGTATCAGCTCTAAGTAATTCTATCTTTGGCAGATTCGGAACGACATCTGCAAATAGCGTCTTATTAATAATAGCGTTGCGCTTCAAATCTACCTCCCCAAGTTTTTTTATCTCCGCATCAGCATCTTCTACCAATACAAATTTATCTATGAACCACGCATTGCCAAAAGCATTGACATTTACATACGGAAAAGTCTCGGTATTGATAATAAAGTATTTAGGATTTAACATATTCAATACACTAATTTGAGACACAACTTTTTCAAATTCCAAACCTGTCGTATCTGTTTGTAAAGTATTGATAATTAATTTGGTTGCCGGATTGAGATAATAATCTATCACATCTTGATAGCGTCTTAACTTTGCACCATGATAACCACCTATAGATTTATGAAAATACGGGGTATAACCATCATTAAAAACGCTGCGACTAAGATTGAAAACCCTATAATGTTTGTCAGTATCCTTAAGAATATACTGGTCTGCAACAGATTGTTTGAATTCGGAATCCATAATTTTTTGTGTTTTAAAATCGTCATCACTAAGATAACGTTTGTCAATATCCCACAAATCGCCGACTATAAAAGTTGATAACCAGATAAGTAATGCTATCTTATTTAGTTTACCTATATGAAATAAAAATATTCCCAAACCGGCAGCAATAATAAAAAACATAGTTCGTAAGGCATCGGCTTTGAAAATAGCTTTTCTCGCAGCAACCAAATCATCCATAAACATTGTAACCTGAGCTGCGTACTCGTTAGATTCTGCCATCATTTTGGTAAAATATTTTTCCTCTTCCACACTGATAAAACTTTGAAACGGCACTATAAAAGTCAATAATGCTACGCCGGCTGTAGAAACAAGTGCGATAACAAAACTGCGTTGATTATATTTGTCTTTTAAGAAGTTAGGAGTTTGCAATATCTCCTTTATTGCCATTACAGCAAGAAGCGGAACTGTCAAACTTGCAACTACTAAAGTCATGGACACAGTACGAAACTTATTATAAAGAGGCACATTATAAAAAAAGAAATCTGTTATTGCCGAGAAATTGTGTCCCCACGACAAAACAATAGAGAACAATGTTGCCGCAAGAATCCACCATTTGATATTATCTTTGACGATAAATAGTCCTAATATAAAAAAGAACATTATAATCGCCCCAAAATAAACAGGACCCGATGTAAATGGCTGGTCGCCCCAATAAGTACTCTGTTGAGAAACAGCGTCTTTAAAATTTCCCTTTATAGCATCCATCGCCTTTTCATTGCTCGCTATATAACCTGAACCGCCTCCTTTAGCGTTTGGAATCAATAATGTAAGTGTTTCACTAACACCATAACTCCAAGCAAGTGCGTATTCTTTATCCAGACCCGAACCTTTTTTCTCATCTTTTAATATTTCGGATTCTCCTCTTATACTGTATTCTCCATATTCGTAGGTAGTCCACAACATAGTTATACTCGGCATAACTGCAAGTATCGCCGCCGCTGCAAGTATCACCGTAGCTTTAACAAAATGTTTTATCTCCTTCTCGCGAGAAGCCATCACCAATTTGTATGTTATCAACAAGCCGACTGTCATTGCAAGATAGTAAGTTATCTGCGGATGATTAGAAGCTATCTCAAGTCCTAAAGCCAGAGTTGTCATGATGCCGCCGAGTATATACTTCTTATTATACGTTAAAATTATCCCTGCCAACACAGGAGCCATATAAGCTATTGCATAAGTTTTTGTAATATGACCTGCCGCAATAATAATTATATTGTATGACGACAAAGCAAAAGCCACTGCACCTAACGCACTGAGCCATTTATGTATCTTAAAAGATAACAGCAAGATATAAAAACAAAAAAGATACGTGAAAAATATTGCTACCGTCGTATATGGCATGCCGAAACGTAAAAGACGATGCAATATTTGAAATATATTAAAATACTCAAAACCAAATATTTGATACGTAGGCATCCCACTAAACATTGCATTTGTCCACAATGCTGACTCCCCGGTCTTTGCAAGGTAATCTGACGCCTCCTTAGTGACGCCGATAGTATGATTATAATCCATCTGACTCATCTCTTTACCTATTAACACAGGATAGAAATAGACAAAACTCACTACTATAAACAATAAAATTATCAACAAGTTTATCCCAATATCTTTAATTTTCTCTTCCATTTTAATTTATTTTTATTTTTTTTATTTACCAGAATCAATTCATATGCAAAAATATTATTTTTTCTAATATCTACAAAAATTAATATTAATTTTTCTTTTGATTAAAGTTTTTTTGCAAATTTTTTGGTAGCGTATAAAAATAGTGACCAAAATTCAAATTTACTGATTTTT
>DYQJ01000354.1 GCA_020719345.1 Draconibacterium orientale
AATAAAATAAATAGCGTGTTTAGTCACCATTATTTTACGCTATCAATTTTTTGTCACAAATTTAATATATTTTTGATTATAAAAAAAATTTTCTTTTTTCTTTTTTCTTTTTTTAATCTTTACCTTTTAGCATCGGCACGAAGGCAAAATTGCCAAATTTCATTTCTTCAAAATCGGTGTCCGATTTTTTAATTTGGACTTTCATTTCTTGAATTTTGTCATCTCCTATTGGTGCAACCAACAGTCCGCCTATTTTTAATTGACTTTTCAAAGCTTCCGGAAAATATGGTGCGGCGGCAGTAATTAAAATCTTGTCAAACGGACCATAAGTAGGGAGTCCTTGATAACCATCTCCATAGTGAAACGAAGGATTGTATCCGAGCTTAGGTAAAAGTGTTATAACTCGTTGATATAGTTCACGTTTGCGTTCTATGGTAAAGACTTTTGCGCCGAGTTCTAATAATATACAAGTTTGATATCCGCTTCCGGTTCCTATTTCCAGAACTTTGTCAAATTTCTTAATATCTAAGAGTTGTGTTTGAAAAGCTACGGTATAAGGTTGCGAGATAGTTTGTCCGGCGGCGATAGGCAATGCCACATCTTCGTATGCTCTTTGTCGGAAGATGTCGTCAATAAATAGGTGGCGTGGCACTTTCTCTATGGCATCTAAGACGAGTTGATTACGTATGCCCTTGATAAATAAGTGCATAACTAATTTATTTCGTTTGCCTTTGTATAAATACGAGTCCATATTATTTTTTTTATTTAATAATTTTTATTTTTTTTGTAAATATTACAAAATTATACATATTTTTGGAAAATAAAACTTTTTTAAGAAAAATGAATAAAAAATTTCAAACCTTCAAATATCTATTTTTTGACACTCTGGCAGCATGCTCTACTTGGGCTTTGTTTTTTGCTTTTCGCAAAACGTATATAGAAGCAAAAATTCATAGCATAATTGAATTTATGCCAGATAATAATTTCTATTTAGGGCTAACAGTTATCCCTATATTTTGGATAACATTATATTACTTCTCAGGATATTATCGGGATATCTATCGTAAGTCGCGATTGCAGGAGATATGGCAGACTTTTTTACTGTCGTGTATCGGCGTGATTCTTATTTTTTTCGTCTTTATTCTTGATGACTCAATCTCTTATTACAAAGATTATTATCAGTCGTTAATGTTTATTTTTGCCACGCATTTTACTACTACTTATTTGCCACGCATGATAATTACTACGCATACTATCAATCAGATGCGAAACCGAAAAATCGGATTTAATACTCTACTCATAGGAAGCAACGGCAAAGCACTCAAACTGTACAAAGAATTTGAAGAACAAAAAAAATCTATAGGAAATAAGTTCATCGGCTTTGTTAATATTCATGACCAGAAGAATCCTAAATTAGAACAATATATTCCTCATCTGGGCTGTTTCAATGATTTAGAAACCTTAATATCACAATATCACATAGAAGAAGTTATCGTAGCCATCGAGTCCTCCGAGCATGAAGAAATAGGACGGATACTAAACAAATTGCAGCTTACCAATGTAATAATAAAAGTTACTCCAAGTATGTACGACATTATCACAGGAGTAGCCAATATATCAGCACTATATGGTTCACCTTTGATAGAAATCCCTAATTCGGTGATGCCTATTTTACAAGAAAATTTAAAACGGTTTATTGACGTGACAGGCGCATTGCTCGCTATCATTTTGCTCTCCCCACTCTATATAGGTACCGCCATTGTAATTAAGTTTACCTCACAAGGTCCGGTCTTTTTTTCGCAAGAGAGAATAGGAAAAAACCGCAAACCTTTTAAAATACACAAATTCAGGTCTATGTATATTGATGCCGAAAAAAATGGACCCAAACTCTCCTCAAAAGACGACAACCGAATCACAAAGATAGGAAAGTTCATGCGAAAAACACGATTAGATGAAATCCCACAATTTTTCAATGTCTTAAAAGGTGACATGTCACTGGTTGGACCCAGACCGGAACGACAATTTTATATAGACCAGATAGTAGAGAAGGCGCCACATTATCTACGTCTCCACAAAATACGACCCGGCATAACTTCCTGGGGACAAGTAAAATTCGGTTACGCCGAAAACGTGGAAGAAATGGTAGAACGTCTAAAATACGACATCATATATCTTGAAAATGTCTCTATATATGTGGACTTGAAAATTCTAATTTATACTATAAAGATAGTTTTTCAAGGTAGCGGAAAATAAATGACCTTAAATTTTTGGTAGCGTATAAAAATAGTGACCAAAATTCAAATTTACTGATTTT
>DYQJ01000355.1 GCA_020719345.1 Draconibacterium orientale
TAGTTGACGGTGCCAAAAAAGTATCCGATATAGTAATTCAAGTTGCCGCCGCAAGCGAAGAACAAGCAAGCGCCGCCGAAGAAATCGGCAAAAACATTGAATCAATTAACAATGTTACAAACGAATCGGCTTCAGGCATACAGCAAATTGCACGTGCCGCCGAAGATTTAAACAGACTAACCAACGATTTACAAAATATTGTGAACCAATTCAAACTTAACAATACCCAAGAGAGACTGACAAATTATAATAAAAATAAAATGATTGGCAGGTAGTTTAGTTGCGAGACGCGTGACAAGTGACGCGTGACAAGTTCCGAACTCCAAGTTCCGAGACGCGTGACAAGTGACGCGTGACAAGTCAAAAGCTCAAAGCCAATGTTTTTTCATATCTGTTGTTGCAAAAAGATTGTCTGAACGATGATTTATGTGATTATTATGATTTTGATGATTTTTGAACGACATGGATCTGAGATGAATATGTTATGACAATAATTTAACACGAAAAGTTTTTTTCATCGGATGGGGAAAACGATTTTCCGGTTATTTATAATGTCACACCTACGGCGTTTTTATTTGTTTTGGATGGTCTTTGCTATAATAATTCCCCCTCCGGGTAATGGCACAAGGATAGAAAAGAAAATTTTGAAACAAGGGAAAAATGCATATCTTTGGATAAGAAATCGAGGAAAAAATGCAAAAATCAATGAACGCATATCCAAAATATAAACAAGGAATGCATATAGGTATCTTTAGTGATTTAATACCCGGAGAAATTATTGAGGGATATAAAACAAGAAATAAAATCATAAGTCGGAACAGAATTTACGGATACAATGAAGTAGTCTATGGACTATTGATGCAAGCATGTTTGGAAGATAAAAGTGAACAAAATACGGTTAAGTTAATGGCCGAATATCAAAATGAAAACATAAAAAGGATGTTGGCAATAGAGGCAATTGAGAAAGAAGAATATGAGAAATATACAGGACCCAAAAGGCAAGGCCGTCCTAGAAAAAAACATTTGGATGTACCCAAAAGCAAATTAAAACCAATTTCCTTAAATACAGCCTCGTTTGACGAAGCCAAAAAAAGAGTAGAAGCCGAACTATTAGAAGAAATATTTAGATATACGGCAACAGAAGAGTTTCTTGAACAAAAGGAAACAAAAAAATGGCATGGTCACAGAGTAATGGTAGTAGATGGGACAACATTTCTGACAGTAGACACACCGGAATTGAGGAAATATTTTACTCCTAATTTAACTAAAGAAAATGCGACCCCATTACCAACAGGGCGAATAGAAGGGCTTCTTGATCTATATAGTGGTCACATAGTAGATTATCGTATATCAGATTATTCAACAGGCGAAATTAAACTAATAAAATCAATGTATAAATCAATTCCCAAAGGGACAGTATTGCTGGGGGATGATTTGTATTGTAGTTATGGACATTTTGCACATTGTCAAATAAATGAAACAGATTTAATAACACAAGGGAAAAAGAATAGAAGAGAAACGATAGTAAAAAGGATAAGCAAAAATGATTGTATAATTGAATGGAGATGTGCATGTAATTCTGTATGGCTTGGAGAAAAGGAAGCCCATCCGGCAACAATATTGGTAAGAAAGATAACGGTAAAATTAAAAGATAAAAACAATGAAGAGATGCACTTATATACAACATTATTGGACCATAAAAAATATAAAGCAAAAGCAATATCCGATTTATATTTTTATAGATGGGAAATAGAATTATCATTTAAGGAAATCAAATCAGTAATGCAGATGACATACACAAGAGGAAAGACGGTGCAAAGTGTAAAAAAAGAAATAATAAGTCACTTCATAGTGTATAACATAATAAGAAAAATGATACATAAGGTCTTCCAAGCAAACGGGGAAGACATTTTTTCCCTACGAACGTCCATTCAAGAATGCATTATCCCTAACAAGGTTGATGGTGGTTACGTCGATATATTGGGACGACGATATGCAAAAAAAAGCACTGGTAGATATCCAGTTAAAGATTTTTCAATATAAAAGAAAAAAGAGAAAAGGAAGACAATATAAAAGACAATTAAAAACCCTAAAACTTTCCAAATATAGTATTAGGAGTAAGTAAATTGATATTATTGAATTGTTTATCTTTTATCCTTGTGCCATTATCCGTAGGAGGTATCCGAATGTAGCAAAACGAACAAAAAAAACCACCCACTCTTTTTCCTCCGTAGGAGGTATCTGTTTATAGCAAAAAGATTGTCTGAACGATGATTTATGTGAAAAAGAATGATTGGGATGATTC
>DYQJ01000117.1 GCA_020719345.1 Draconibacterium orientale
CTATCTCGTTCAAATAATACACATAGTTACCGTCAGAATCGGTTAATTCCAACTTTTCTAAAATAGGTTTATTTTTTAAAATCGTTTCCATGTTTCTATTTTTTTGACAAATATAATAAAATTATAATAAATAATCAAATAATTTTTTTTATTAAGTAAAATTTAAAAAATAACTTCGGAATTTATAATTTACTTATTAGTAAATTATATACAATTAATTTTGCATAGGTTCTTAATTGCTTATTTCACTTAGTTCTAACCAGCGAGTTTCTTTGAGGTCTATCATAGAATATAGTTTTTTTAGCTGCTCCATCTTAGTGGACATCTCCGAGTATTCTAATTTTCCACTGTTGATTGCCTCTTCTAACACTTCTTTTTCTTTGGTATGATTTTCCAAGTCTTTTTCTAATTGTTCCATTTCAGTTTTCTCTTTAAACGAGAGTTTTTTAATTTCATTTTTTGGTTTGTCTTTTTGTTGCACAATTTTTTTATCCGGTTTGTTTTCTTGTGCTTCCACTTCTTTTTGATAATCATAATAATCGGAATAGGTGCCGGGAAAATTGATTATCTGTCCTTTACCATCAAAAGCAAACGTGAATTGCGAGAATTTATCAAGAAAAAATCTATCATGTGAGACAGCAAGCACGCAACCATTAAAATTGGCAAGATATTCTTCTAATACATTCAACGTCATAATATCTAAATCATTTGTCGGCTCGTCAAGTATAAGAAAATTAGGGGTTTTCATTAATATTGTCATCAAATAGAGTCGTCTTTTTTCGCCGCCGCTGAGTTTAGAAACAGGGGTATAATGTTTATCTTTATAAAATAAAAAATGCTCAAGAAATTGTAGCGCTGATATTTGTTTGCCATTAGCAAGAGTGATATGCTCGGCTATATCTTTTATCACATCTATTACTCGTTTGTCGTTATCAAGATTGATACCTTGTTGAGTATAATATCCGATTTTTATTGTTTCTCCTATCTCTATCGTTCCGGTATCGCTTGGCAACAGATTGGTTATCACATTAAGAAATGTAGTTTTGCCACTTCCGTTTGCGCCTACGAGTCCTATTTTTTCCGTTGCGGTAAAGTTATAAGTAAAGTCTTCAAACAGTTTTTTATTATCTATAGACTTGGAGATATTTTTTAGTTCAATAATTTTTTTACCTATACGTTGTCCTTTTATGTCTATGTGAACTTTAGAATTATCTATTTTTTGGCTTGCTATGTCTTTGATTTTCTGAAAATTATCTACTCGGTATTTAGCTTTTGTTCCGCGTGCTTTAGGCATTCGGCGTATCCATTCTTGTTCGGTACGAAGAATATTATTTGCTTTCTCTATTGTGGCGGCAAGTAATTCTATTCGTTCTTGTCGTTTCTCTAAATAATAGCTATAATTTCCGTTATATTTATATATTTTATTGTCTTCTATTTCAATTATTTGAGTACAAACTCGGTCTAAAAAATATCTGTCATGCGTGACCATGAGTAGCGTTGCGTTTGTTCGCTTCAAATATTCTTCTATCCATTCTATCATGTTGGTATCTAAGTGGTTTGTCGGCTCGTCTAGGATAATCAAATCGGGGTCTTGAATAATTATCTCGGCAAGTGCTACTCTTTTTTTCTCGCCGCCGGACAGATTTTTTATCTTCGCCTGAAAATTAGTTATATTAAGGACAGATAATATCTGTTTTATACGGACTTCGTAATCCCACGCATTTAGACTGTCCATTTCTATGGTGCTTTCCGAAATTTTGTCTTTGTTCTCGGATAAAATAGCGAGTTCATAATTTTTTATTGCTTCTGTCATCGGATTCGCAATGGTAAAAACTTGTTCTATCACATTTTTTTCTGCGTCCAAATCAGGTTCTTGCGCAAGATACGCTACTTTTACATCATTTTTAAATGTTACTTGTCCGGAGTCGGCGCTGTCTTTATTTGCGATAATGTTTAGTAAAGTCGTTTTACCGGCTCCATTTTTAGCTATTAGTGCTGTTTTTTCATCTTTGTTTATCGTAAACGAAATATTTTGAAACAGCACCAATTCTCCGAATGCTTTGGAAATATTTTCTACCTGAAGATAATTTATCATTATAAAAAAAGTTAAAATTTAAGTATAAAAAATTCTACCCGGCGATTGAATCCCTCTTGAATTTCGTCTTCCGGGGTTTTGTAAATAAGTTTCGTGCTTCCCAATCCACGAGTGGATATCCGCTTGACGTCTATGCCGTTGTCGGTTAAGTATTTCTTTATCAACTTAGCACGGTCTTCAGATAAAACTTCGTCTACCAACGTACTTGGATAAAATCCATTCGTATGTCCGTCTATTTGTAGTGTTATATCCGGATTTAACTCCATGAGCATAAGTAAGTCTTTCAATATCTTGTCGGCGCCTGTGGAGAGGTCGCTTTCGTTTGGTTCAAAATAAATATTGGGCAAGCTCTCATAATTGTATCCTTCTTTGATTTTGGTTAGCTCAAATTGAAACCGACTGTTCTCTATCGTAGGAATTTCCTTAGATAAAATAACGGTGTCCGAAAAGAAATACGCATCTGTATAAGCATAAAAATAATATCTCGGAAAGGTAAAAATCTCTTTTTGTATCAGTACGTTCATTTCAAACTCGCCTTTTTTGTTTGTCAGTGCGGTAAATGTTTCCGATTTGTCTCTCATGTTTTGCCACGTTAATTTTGCATTGTTTATTGGTATCTTGCTTTCTCTATCTACAACTATTCCGCGTAAAATATATGGTTTAAGATATTCAAATTCAATGCTATGTCCGGAGCCGGACTCATAAATATTGTTTAATAAAAGATAAAAACTATCTCCTTTTTTCACTTCTACGCACTCGGAGAAAGACTTTTTATCACCATGAATCGCTAAACCGGTAACACCTTGATTAACAGACTCGTTGCGGTAAAAATTAGAACGGATAGCGATTTTGGAGTCGCTTGTAATTTCTTTGCATATATCTTTACCTTTGTACAACACAAAATCATAATTGTCAAGAGTATCTATCGGATAGATGCTAAATGTTAAATAACCATCTTCGGCTGCCTCAAATTTGTACCATACTATATTTTGAGTATTGGCAAACATCTTATTGTCGGTAGTATTTATTGTAGTCGGAGCAGTGGTAGGACCAAAAATCTCTGTTGTAGAAATCTTAATCGCCGACTCGCAACTAATTGATTTAGAAATATCTACTAAACTCTGAGCAAGCAACGACACACTCGCTACACACAAAAACAACATCAATACAATATTCTTTTTCATAACGCTTATTTTAATTGTTTTAGCAAAGTTAATAAAATATTGAGAATATACAATTTTTATTGTTATAAATATAAAAAAAAAGCGAAAAAAAATTTTTTATGAAAAAAAAAATTAATTTTGCACAAAGTTATTAATAAAAAAGGTTGAATAAATAATCAGATATTTTTAATTTAATATTTAACATTCAATATATGATATCAAAAGATAAAATTTTGCGAATCTTATTAATCGTATTATGGGGAGGACTCGCTTTTCCATTTTTCATTTTAATCGTCATTTTTGGATTAATCTCTGCCGGACAAATAGGTTATATTCCAGATTTTAAAGAACTTGAAAATCCTAAAAGTAATCTTGCCACCGAAATTTTCACCTCCGACAAAGTGCTGCTCGGAAAATATTACAAAGAAAACAGAACTATCATCAAATTTGAAGACCTCTCCCCAAATGTAGTCAATGCTCTTATAGCTACTGAAGATGCTCGTTTTTATCAACACTCAGGAATAGATTTTCGTGGACTCGGTCGAGTACTTTTCAAAACCGTCATTCTTAGACAAAATACAGGAGGAGGCAGTACGCTTTCCCAACAACTCGCCAAAAATTTATACAAGATGCGAGAACAAAAAACTATCAAGACTAAATGGGACAAAGCGATAATGAAATTTCAAGAATGGGTAACAGCTGTACTTTTAGAAAAAAATTATACCAAAGAAGAAATTTTGGTCATGTACTTGAACACCGTAACATTCGGACACAATTCGTATGGTATTCAAACTGCAGCTTATAAATTCTTTGAAAAAAAACCTTCCGAACTGAACCTCGACGAAGCAGCTATATTGGTAGGACTATTGAAAGCACCCACAAGATACAGTCCTAAATTATACCCGGAACGAAGTCTGACTCGCAGAAATGTTGTATTAGAACAACTTAGAAAATATCAAGATAAACTCGCCGACATAACAGGGTGGACTCCTCTCACTGATGCCCAGATTGACTCGGTTAAAAATATACCTATAAAACTCTCATGGAACGAACAAGACCATAACATCGGACTTGCTACTTATTTTAGAGAATATCTAAGACTGTATATCACCGCAAAAGAACCAAAATTAGAAAACTATTACGACTGGAACAAGGACAGATATTCCATAGATTCGGCTTTGTGGATAGACGAACCCCTCTACGGGTGGTGCAATAAAAATAAAAAAGCAGACGGCGAAAAATATGATATTTACCGAGACGGCTTGAAAATTTATACCACATTAAATTCCAAAATGCAAAAATATGCAGAAGATGCAATGCAACGCCATCTCGGTACAGGAGACGAACCTTTGCAAGTAACTTTTGAAAAAGAACTGAAGAACAGAACAAATCCACCATTCTCATGGAAACTAAGTGATGAAGAAATAGAGAATATCATGACCACTTCTATGAAACGAAGCGAAAGATATAATGTTATGAAATCTGCCGGCATAAAAGAAGATACTATCTTACTAAGCTTTAAAACGCCTACGCAAATGAGAGTATTCTCCTGGCAAGGTTACAAAGATACTACAATGACGCCATGGGACTCAATGCTTTATTATAAAAAATTCTTACAAGCCGGATTTATTTCCATAGAACCACAAACAGGTTTTATAAAAGCTTATGTAGGAGGAATAGATTATAATCATTTCAAATTTGACCACGTGATGGTAGCAAAACGACAAGTCGGCTCAACTATCAAGCCAATTGTATATTCGCTTGCTATGGAAGCGTACTCGCCTTGTTATAAAGTCCCTAATGTGCCGGTTACTTTTGAGATGCCACCCGGACAATATCCTTCTACCTATACTCCACAATATTCTTCTTGTAAATTAGATGGACAAATGATAAGTCTAAAATACGGACTCGCACTGTCTTTAAATCAAATATCGGCATGGGTAATGAAGGAATTTGGTCCAAAAGCGGTAGTAGAAGTGGCTAAATCAATGGGCATAAAAACATATCTTGACCCTGTATATTCTTTGTGTGTCGGCTCTTGCGATATAACTCTCGCCGAAATGGTATCCGCATATACTACTTTTGCAAACAAAGGAGTGCATATTAATCCTGTCTTAGTTTTTAAGATAGAGGACAAGAACGGAAATATTATTGCTAATTTCTCGCCTTCTAAGAATCAAGCTTTTGATGAAAAAACAGCTTATAAGATGGTAGAAATAATGCGAGGTGTGATAGATTTTGGAACAAGCACGCGTCTTAGATACAAATATGGATTTGCTGGGGACACAGATATAGCCGGAAAAACCGGAACAACAAATGACAACTCTGACGGCTGGTTCATCGGAATGGTACCTTCATTAGTATCAGGAGCATGGGTAGGAGGCGAAGAACGAAGTATCAGATTTAGCTCTACTACTTATGGACAAGGAGCCGCTGCCGCACTTCCTATCTGGGCTTTTTATATGAAAGCAGTATTAGAAGACCAAACATTAGGTTATTCTGCTAAAGATGATTTTCAAAAACCGAAAAAAACAGAAGAAGACGAAGAAGACGAAGAAGACTGTAAAAAAGCCGATGCTAACTTAGATGAAAATTTATATATTATTAACGGAGAAAATTTTTAAAAAAAAGTCATTTTTCTTTTTTTATTAAAAAAAATTGTTTGTTTTGTATTATTCAATTAACGTTTGAACAAAAATTTTAAATATTAATATATGAGAGCAGCTAACAAAATATTAACTCTTCTTTTGGTGTTACTTATTTCGGGCTCCATCTTTGCACAAGAGAAAGATGGAGAAAAAGAAGAAAAAAAGTTTGACCCCGGAAAGTTTATCATTGACCACATCGGTGATGCATACGAGTGGCATATCGCTACTTTTGGAAGCTTTCACCTTAGTATTCCGTTACCGGTGATAGTGTACAGCAAAAACACTAAAAAATTAAGTGTCTTCATGTCCAGCAAATTCCATCATGGACACGAAGCTTACAATGGTTTTCAAATATCGGAATCCAAAGATAATAAAGGCAAGATAGTCGAAGTCATGTCAGATGGAACAGAAGTGAGACCCGTAGATCTATCTATAACTAAAAATGTCTTGGCGTTATTTATCAGTATAGCTATTATGTTGATAATGTTCCTCTCCGTTGCGAAAGCTTATAAACGTAAACCGAACTCGGCACCAAGCGGATTACAATCTCTTTTTGAACCGCTAATTATTTTTGTGAGAGATGATATAGCAAAGCCATCTATCGGCGAAAAAAAATACGAACGCTACATGCCATTTTTACTTAGTGTCTTCTTTTTCATTCTATTAAATAACTTATTAGGACTTGTTCCAATATTCCCTGGCGGAGCAAATCTGACCGGTAATATAAGTGTGACAATGGTTCTTGCATTATTAACGTTTTTAACTACTATTCTCACTGCGAACAAGAACTATTGGATGCATATTTTTTGGCCCCCTGTACCTGTGTTTCTAAAATACCCTATAATGTTTATTATAGAAGCTATAGGTATGATTATCAAACCTTTCGTCTTGATGGTACGGCTTTTTGCAAATATCACTGCCGGACACATAATAGCGCTGGGATTTTTTAGCTTGATATTTATTTTTGGAAGTATAAATACATTCGCAGGATATGGAGTGTCGGTGGTATCTATTATTTTTACCGTCTTTATGACCATGTTGGAGCTGCTTGTGGCATTTATACAAGCTTACGTGTTTACTCTGTTGTCGGCTATTTATTTTGGTATGGCTACTGAAGAACATCACGCAAAACATTAGTACAAATTTTTTTATTTCATATATTTATTAATTTTAATATTGTTTACCATGACTTTAATGATGATTTTAAATGTATTGTTAGACGTTGCTATGGATGCCGCTGCAAGTGTAGGGTATCTTGCAAAATTTAGTGCAGGAATAGGTGCAGGCATTTCGGTATTAGGAGCAAGTTTTGGCATAGGAAAGATAGGTGCAGCAGCCTTAGAGTCTATTGCACGACAACCCGAGTCAGCAGGTGACATACGATCCAACATGATTGTATCTGCAGCGCTCATAGAAGGTGTGGCATTCTTTGCCGTTGTTGTTTGTTTATTAATAGTGTTCCTTGCTTAATCTTGAAAAAGGAAAATTAAGTTTATCCGAATAATACATGATAATGTTCATGTATTATTCGATAATTAGTAAAAAGTACAAATAACTAAAATATAATATTATGGGATTAGTAATGCCGGATTTTGGATTGGTATTCTGGATGTCAGTTTCTTTTTTGATAGTATTATTTATCCTTAAGAAATTCGCATGGAAGCCTATTTTACAGACATTAAAAGACCGAGAAAAACTGATAGCAGACTCCATCAGCTCGGCACATGACGCGAAGGAAGAAATAAAACAGATTAAACTCGAAAATCAAAAAGTGTTGGCAGAAGCAAAGATAGAGAGAGATAATTTGTTGAAAGAAGCTATGGAGACTAAGAAACAAATAATTAAAAGTACCGAGAACGAGGCAAAAGCCATTTATGATAAAGCCGTAGCCGATGCACAAAAAGAAATAGAAAATCAAAAAAACAAAGCACTTGCTGAAATAAAAGATAAAGTTGCTGCTTTGTCGGTAGAAATCGCAGAAAAAATATTGAAACGTGAGTTAGAAGATGAAAATAAACATCAAAACTTTATTCATTCTTTAATAGCTGAAACAAATTTAAACTAAACCTAAAGATATGAACGACAGCAAAATCACTACCCGATATGCGAAGGCACTATTTAATAATGCGAAGGACAACCAGATGTTAGAGACTGTCAAGCAAGACA
This sequence comes from Draconibacterium orientale, assembly GCA_020719345.1. Classification (GTDB taxonomy): domain Bacteria; phylum Bacteroidota; class Bacteroidia; order Bacteroidales; family DYQJ01; genus DYQJ01. The sequence goes on from DYQJ01000117.1 coordinate 8,073, forward strand.
TTGACAGCATATATGTCATCTTGAAGGAAGTAGAAGATTTTGAACGCTTCTTCATCAGTCCTATAATAAAGGTCTCTAAAAAGTACGAAGTGATAGAGCATTTGTTTAAAAATAGAATTCATCAAATTACTTATGACTTCCTCCGACTGATAACTGAAAACAGACGAGAAGCACATTTGAAGATGATGTGTCTGAACTTTAATAAATATTTCTACGAGCATTATAAGATTATTGAGGCGACTATAAAGACGGTAGATAAATTGTCCGAGCCAATGCGCAAAGATTTTATTGATATGATTAGTAAAAGCTTTAAAGCTAAGGTTAATTTGACTGAAATAGTAGACCCGCGAATCATCGGCGGTTATATATTAACTATAGACGACAATCTCTACGATGCAAGCATTGCGACAAAGTTGAAAAACATTAAGAAAGAACTACAAAGTTCTTAGATAATTGAAACCATTAAATTTTATAAAACAATGGCTGGACTAAAACCCGCAGAAGTTTCTGAAATATTGAAAAAACAATTAGCCGGTATTCAAACTAAAACCGAGCTGGAAGAAGTAGGGTCCGTACTACAAGTAGGAGACGGAATAGCGCGCATTTTTGGTTTGTCAAACGTGCAAGCTAATGAAATGATAGAATTTGAAAATGGCGTAAAAGGTATTGTGCTAAACTTAGAAGAAGATAACGTAGGAGCAGTACTACTCGGTGCATCGGAAGGCATAAAAGAAGGAGACGTAGTAAAACGCACAAAAAAAATCGCATCTATTAAAGTAAGCGAAAGTCTTTTAGGGAGAGTAATAAATACTCTCGGAGAACCTATAGACGGAAAAGGAGAAATTAAAGGTGAACTCTTTGACATGCCACTTGAAAGAAAAGCACCCGGCGTAATTTTTAGACAACCCGTAAAAGAACCTTTACAAACAGGTATAAAAGCTATCGACTCTATGATACCAATAGGTAGAGGACAACGAGAACTTATCATCGGAGACAGACAAACTGGAAAAACCGCGATAGCGATAGATACCATACTTAATCAAAAAGAATTTTACGACAGAGGAGAAGCAGTATATTGTATTTATGTAGCAATAGGACAAAAAGGTTCTACAGTAGCTAATATCGCTAAAACATTAGAAAAAAGCGGCGCAATGGCGTACACAGTTATTGTCTCGGCTACCGCGTCAGAACCTGCCGCACTACAATTTTACGCACCTTATGCAGGAGCCGCAATTGGCGAATATTTTAGAGATACAGGAAGACCAGCACTGATTGTTTATGACGACCTCTCTAAACAAGCAGTATCGTATCGTGAAGTCTCTTTGCTACTACGAAGACCGCCAGGACGCGAAGCATATCCCGGAGATGTATTCTATTTGCACTCCAGACTTTTAGAACGTGCCGCTAAAATCATTAATAATGACGAAGTTGCAAGAAAGATGAACGACATACCGGAATCTATCAGACACTTAGTCAAAGGAGGCGGCTCGCTAACAGCACTGCCTATAATAGAAACGCAAGCAGGAGACGTCTCCGCTTACATTCCTACTAATGTGATTTCTATAACTGACGGACAAATATTCCTTGAGTCAAATCTATTCAACTCGGGAGTCAGACCAGCGATTAACGTGGGGATTTCTGTATCCAGAGTAGGAGGAAACGCACAAGTTGGAGCTATGAGAAAAGTGGCAGGTACACTTAAAATTGACCTCGCACAATTTAGAGAACTCGAAGCGTTTGCAAAATTTGGCTCCGACTTAGATGCCGCTACATTATCTATCCTTGACAAAGGACGAAGAAATGTAGAGATATTAAAACAAGGACAATTTATGCCATACAGAGTAGAGCAGCAAATTGCTATACTATATTGCGGAGCTAATGACCTCTTGAAAAATGTCCCGTTAAATAAAGTTAAAGAATTTGAGAAACAACTATTAGATTTGCTGGAGATAAAACATAAAGAAGACGTACTTATGCCTCTTGCAAAAGGTAATATTGACGACAAGATAATTGCTATACTCAAAAAAATGGCAGAAGAAATATCCGAGAAATATAAAAAATAACATACGAGCATGGCAAATTTAAAAGAAATACGAAATCGCATATCCTCAGTTAGCTCTACTAAGCAGATAACAGCAGCAATGAAGATGGTCTCCGCAGCTAAATTGCGGAAAGCACAAAATGTTATTATTACATTGAAACCTTATGCAAATAAAATTGCAGAAGTGCTTAACAATGTTACCGCTTCAATAGAAGACCTGCAAAATATGACATACTCGGCAGACCGAGAAATACGTAAAGTATTGTTAATTGTTATTAGCTCAAATAGAGGACTTTGCGGGGCTTTCAATACGAATGTTATAAAAAAGGTGCAATTGCATATAGAAAATAATTATAAAAATCTTAACAGCAAAGGTGCAGTAGAAATTTTAGCTATAGGTAAAAAAGCTTACGAAACCTTAAACAAAAGAGGTTACAAAATTTTTGCCGAGCATAACAAAATATACGAAAATCTTAATTATAACAGCATCATGCAAATATCGGACACACTAATGAAAATGTTTGTTGACGAAAAATTTGACAAGATAGAAATAATTTATAACAGCTTTAAAAATGTTGCCATACAAGAACTAAAAGACGAACAATATTTGCCATTAAAACTTAGCAGTCAAGAAAAAGTGACTACAGAGTACATTTATGAACCCGACAAACAAAAAATATTAGAGAAACTGATACCGCAAGTGCTTTCACTCAAATTATATACATCTGTATTAGACTCATTCACCGCAGAGCATGGAGCAAGAATGACAGCAATGCACAAAGCAACGGATAACGCAACTGATTTGATTAAAGAACTTACGCTTACTTATAATAAAGCACGACAAGCAGCTATAACTAAAGAGATTTTAGAAATAGTAGGAGGAGCAGAAGCCCTTAACGGATAATATTGCAGAAATACTATACTTCCCTTATCTTAGTAAAATAGGATAAGGGTTTTTTTTTGCTTTTTTATCTGACACCAAACCAAGATAAAACATATATGCTAAATTATTTGTATCTTTTTAACTCCTACGGAGTTGCACATTAATAACCACCGATGCAATCGGTGGACAAACAAAAAACAGCCA
>DYQJ01000356.1 GCA_020719345.1 Draconibacterium orientale
TGATACTCTTTTAAAATTTTAGCATTTTGATTAGTTGTCTTTTTCTTTAGGAAACTTCCACCAAACACGGTACTGTTTAAGATGACTACAGTAAGAATAATTGAAACTACAGACACACCGAGCAGAATCGTATTTGCTTGTTTATCGTCTTTGGCGAGTTTGTGTTTGATAAGAAAGACATTCATTTTAGAAACATTGCTTTTTGCAAAATTTCTATTAAATGTTCTATTGAAATTATTTTCTTGATCAAATTCTACTGACATAGGGATATTATATAATTATTGAAATACGAACACAATAGATGGTTTGGACCAAGGTTCCACCTTGGTCCACATTAACCTAGAATATTACAATAAAATATGCTAATCTATTTTTGTTAGTAGTTTAATAACGGAGACGTGTCAGAGTGGTCTAATGTGCTTCTTTGCTAAAGAAGTGGGGTGTAAAAGCCCCCGCTGGTTCGAATCCAGCCGTCTCCGCAGGAGAAATTTTACGTAGGAAAATTTAGGAAAAAAGCCATGGGGATGGCTTTTTGTCTGGATTCGAACGGCGGAGTAAAAATTTTTAGCAGAAAATTTTATGAGCCGGTGCCCAGACAAAATCGAGCGACGGCGAGATTTTAGTCGAGGGAGAAATTCCAGCCGTCTCCGCCAATTTTTACGTAACATTTGCAAAATACTTTATCTATAGTAGTCTTTTACAAGACTTGAAATAGGAGGTTAAGATGCCCGATAAAAAACCAAAGTTTGATGTGTTTGAATATAATACAAAGCAACTAATTGAAATTCTCACATGTCCGGTCAATCGTCACGCAACAAGAGTAGAACACAACTGTGATGATTGTGGACTTTATCAACATCCGGAATGGTTGTTTGACCGCTTCAAAAATAATGGTGGGGCTGAAGCCTTTGCTAAAAAACGATTAGAATTCCAACGTCTTTGTGACGAACTGGAAAACTGTCATTTTGCAGGCGAATGTCAGCTTAGCCTTATACACAATGGATGGATGCACTGTCCAATAAAAACGAAGAAAGATAAATGCATGAGATGTGCTCTGGTCAAAGAGCCTGATTCGTGAAACTACGGACGGCGTTGCGAAGCAATGCCGCCCTTTTTTATTTCATAATTGTGCTAAAATATACTTATGAAAAAATTTGTTAAAATTTTGATAATTTCTGCTTTATTGTTTTCTACTAGTGAAACACTCGCCCACAACCCACGTCTTGTTTGGGATATAAAGACATCTTCAATATCTCCTATATTAATTGAAAATCCAGATATTTCTCAGGCTTTCTATGGAATTTTCAAAGACACTCCAGAATATTACAAATTAAAAATTGAAAATCCATCAATAATTTATTTTGGCTTACTTGTTCCAGACAACAACAACGCATCAATAGGACTATCTGCTAAAATGATTAAACTCAATTCACCTGACAGCGATATAAAAATGTACCTAGATGGAAACAGGGCAATTTGGGAAAGTTATTATGAATTTTTTGCTGGAGATTTTTATTTAAAAGGTCCAGAAGAAACAAAGTACTTAAAACCTGGAGAATATTTACTAGAAATAACCTCAAATGATAATATTGGTAAATACGTACTAACTGTCGGACAAAAAGAATCCTTCCCTATTGGTGAAGCAATGAGAACAATAATGAGCTTACCTAAACTAAAACTATTCTTTTTTGAAGAGTCTATATATATGTTGTCTTCTGGAGTTCTTGGTAAACTCATATCTACTCTATATTTATTTTTGCTATTATTAATATTGATGAGCTTAAGAAAAATAAGGGAGAAAAAACATCCTACCCCAAAAATAAACAAAAAATTAAAGTAAACAAAAAAGAGGATGCGGAAAGCATCCTCTTTTTTGTTTTAATTATAATTTAATTCTCCTTCCTTCATTATAAGAGAGCTTTTTTAAAACACTTTCTATAAACCAAAATAAAGTAAATACGAGAAGAGCAGCGACAAAAGCAACAATAGCAATTTGATAAAGTCCATATCCAGAAGCCATACCTATACCAGCGGAAACCCAAAGCCCTGCAGCGGTAGTGAGCCCAGTAACCTTATGATCCTGGAACAAAACAAGACCCGCACCTATAAAACCAATACCAGTAATTACTGCTGAACCAATAAGAAGAGGATTGGAATTTGGAATTGTAGAAGAAACAATTTCCGCAATAATAATAAAAAGTGCAGAACCCAAAGAAACCATACCATAAGTACGTAAACCAGCATTCTTGCCAGCCAAAGTCCTCTCAAGC
>DYQJ01000118.1 GCA_020719345.1 Draconibacterium orientale
TCCATAACTAAAATTTTAAGGTTTAAATTTTTGCAAATATAATGTTTTTATATATTTACAAAAGATTTCCGCAGTTTTCAGTAGTTAATAAAATATGTTAATTTAATTGTCAATTTTTAAATGTTTTCAACTTTGGCAAAGTTGCCGTTTATAGTATAAATCCATATTTTCAAATTTTATACCGCAATTAGAATTGAAAATAAATAAATTCATTTAATCCCCAATTTCCTATTCCGATGAGTGCTAAAATAAAAAAATAATAAATAATAAATCTAATAAAAGTGTTTTTTCTTTGAATAAAATTAATTATATCTTCTTTTCTCTCTATTTTATCAATAATCAAAAGGAGTGAGATGAGTGAAAAACACAGGACAATCCCTTTATTATCAAAGCTAAAACTCGGTATTAGCGAGTTTAAGTGTAAAGAATTTTTTATCAAGACAAAAGCGTCTTCTATGGTTTGCGCTCTAAAAAAAATCCAGGCAAAACAAACTATCACAAAAGTAAAAATAGTTCTGAATAAATATGCTATTTTATTAGTAAATAATTTAAAAAAAGAAGAAAAGTACTTTTTTACTACAAATTTAATTAAATATTCAAACAGATAAAATGTTGCATGTATTATGCCCCAGACGATGAAAGTCCATCTTGCGCCATGCCAAAAACCGCTAATCAAAAATGTGAAAATTACAGCAAAAATCCAGCGTGCAAAATTTCCACGATTTCCGCCTAAGCTTAGATACAAATAATCGCGGAACCAGGTGGACAAAGAGATGTGCCAATTTTTCCAGAAACTACGAATAGAATGCGAAAAATACGGCTGTTTAAAATTTTTCATCAATTTTACACCCAATATATGTGCTGTTCCGATGGCAATGTTTGTGTAACCTGCGAAATCACAATATATTTGAAAAGCAAAAAAGAAAACCGCCAAAATAATATCCCAGCCGAAATAATTAGTTGGATTTTTAAATACTTCGTTGACAAAAAGCGACAAATTATCTGCAATAACAACTTTTTGAAAGAACCCGTATAATATTAATTGGAGTCCATAGCTAAGTCGTTCCACACTAAACTGCACTTTTTGTTTGAGCTGACTCAAAAGTTTATCTGCGCGCTCTATGGGACCGGCTACTAATTGCGGAAAAAATGTCACGTACAGCGCAAAATAACCTAAATGTTTTTCGGGAACGATTTTTTTGCGATACACATCTATAGTATAGCTCATGGTTTGAAATGTATAAAACGAAATTCCTACCGGCAGAATAAATTCAAGATACGAAAAACTATTGTTTATATTGAAAAAATTAAATGCCATATTCACATTTTCTACAAAGAAATTAGCATATTTGAAAGTCACCAGTAGCGAAAGATTGGCTACTATTGAGACGATTAGATAAATAAATTTATGTTTTTGTCGTCTGTTTTTGAAAATAAGAAGCGCAGCAAAATAATCTATAAGCGAAGAAATGATAACTAATATTATATATTTCGGACTCCAATACATATAAAAGAAATAGCTCACCGCAAGCAGAAAAGCCCAACGATACCGATACCGCATGGCAAAATAAACGAACAATACGACAGGAAGAAATATTAAAAACTCAAAAGAATTAAAAATCATGTCACTAATTATTTTTTATACAAAAATAATTTATTTTATGAAAAAAATAATTATTTTTGTAAAAAAGATATAAATAATTATGAACTACAAAATAACTATATTTTTAATTATCACTAATATATCAACTTTTTTGGCAGAGGCACAGCACTGGCGAAGTACTAAGTACACCACCGAGCATGGATTTCCGACTGATATGATAAAAACCGTAGCACAAGACAAGCAAGGATTTATGTGGGTAGGAACTGATTTTGGAATGGTTAAATTTGATGGAGAAAAATCGGTATTCTACTTAGATTCTTTGCAATATATTAAAGAAATAATTTTAAAGAAAGATAATAAAATCCTGATAACAGCCGACTTAGGACTTATAGAAGTAGAAACAGGTATAGACAACACTAATTATAAAACCCTGATAAGCTATAGAGGCGAAAACTCTCTGGTATGTAGATTTCCCAAAATAGCATTAGAAGATATTGATAACCAAAGTATATGGTTTTCCGAACCTGAACGAATTTGCAAGCTGCAAAACGGCAAACTCAAAGAGTACAAATTTGACAAAAAAAATTTTGGGATGAGCTTTATTGTCTCGTTCTCGCTTTGTTATGATACCAATCAAACATTATGGATGGTTTCAAATCCGGGTTATTTATTTTATTTTGACCCGAAAGAAGATAAATTTGTAGAAGTAGAACTACCGGAAAAGATTTTATCTTATACATATAGAATTATTTGTCCAGATAAAAATCAAATATGGGCAGCATGCAATAACGGTATTTGTATAATAGAACTATCTGACAATAAAGAAGTTATCAAACAAACATTATTGACCATAGAAGGCGGGGTTACCTGCATAAATGGAACTCTGGAAGACGGAATAATGTGTGGAAGCACAAAAAACGGTCTCTACGAAATAGATTTTAGGGACAAACAAAATATTAAACTTATTCATATCCCCCAAGTAGGAGAAGGACAAATAAATCAAATTTTTCTTAGCAAATCAAAAGATTGGTGGATATGCTCAAATGATGGACTGATACTTTTGCAACCCAGCTTTTTTATCCCGCCACAATTTTCTGCGGACAGCGACGCCGACATAAAAGATAAAATGATACAATCAGTATATGAAGCCAAAGACGGCAAAATATATTTTACGGACAGTGAAAATATTTATCAATTAGATAAAGCTAATAAATGGAATCTAACAGCATTAATAAAAGACCCGAATAATAATTTTTCGCCTTGTAGAGTGGTTGTAAAAGATGATGAATTATGGTTTGCCTCTTCAGATACACGAAATTATATCTATAATTTTAAAAATCAAACTATTACTAATATACCGGAAGCCAAAAAAGGACTCTTTGTAACAAGCATGGAGATAGACTCCAGCGGAAAAGTATGGAACACGCAAAACGACTATTATATTATTAAAATGTTAAATCAAAATAAGATAGAGAGATATTATCTTGTTTTTTACACCCCCATTATAAAAAACGATTCCAAAGGAAATCTTTTACTCGGCGGAATAGGACAAAATCAAGAGTACTTATATAAATATAATTTTAAAACAAATACTTTTGAAGATATTAGTCATCCTAATTTTTACGGAATTTTGGTTAATGACATGTCTTTTGATACTTCAAATAATATATGGCTCGCTACCGACAAAGGACTTTTTATGCACACCGAAGAAGGACTATACAAAATACAATTAGACGAGAATTATAATAATATTGAGATTGGCTCTATTGCATGTTCGTATGATGGCTCGGTCTGGTTATCAAATATTTATGGCGTCATTAGATATAAAAATAAAACTTCTACTCTCTTTAATAAAAACAATGGACTTGCAGCAAATACCATCTTACCGAGAAATTTGATAGTGGACTCTGAAAATAATCTATGGGCGGGAACGGTCAAGGGAGTCTCGTATGCTAAAATAACAGATGTCATCAGCAAAAAGACACCTACCCCACTTATCTTATCCTGCAAAGTAAACGACAAGAAAATATATATCAAAGACTCCACAGAATATCTTTTTCCTTACAATTCATATATAGAGCTCAACTTTACTTCTTTGGTGTATCCTACCGAAGAGATAATGTACAAGACACGAATTATAGGACGTGACTCTATCTGGTCGTCTCTGTCTTCCTCCAAAAATTTGTTTATCCCTAATTTACAAGCCGGTAACTATGTCTTACAAATAATATCACAAAAATCCGGTGACATTTACGATTGGAGCGAGGTCTATGAATTTGCTTTTACAATACAGCAGGCATGGTATAAAAAATGGTGGGCGGTCATCGGTTTTATCTTAATTTTTATTTTGATAATATGGGCAGCTCTTAAAATCCACAGCCGTAAATTGATATTAGAGAATGAACATTTAGAAAAAATTGTCCGACAACGAACCGCAGAAATATTGCAACAAAAAGAAGAAATTATATCACAACGCGACGAAATTGAACAACAGAATTTAGAAATATTACAAAAAAATTCGCAGCTGTCTTCTCAAAATCGCAAAATAACCGACAGCATGACCTATGCGAGTCGCATACAACAAGCGTTAATCCCTACGAGTCAGATACTTATGAATGCTCCTATTAAATATTTTATCTTATTTAAGCCCCGCGACATTGTGAGTGGCGATTTTTACTGGTTCAAAATATTAGGAAAATATATCGTTTGTGTAGCCGCCGACTGTACAGGACATGGAATACCCGGCGCCTTCATGAGTGTGCTTGGTATCAGCACGTTAAATGAAATTGTTACTTCGCGAAATATAAAAAATCCTGCACAAATCCTCTACGAGATGCGACATTATATTAAAAAAACGCTTCAACAAACCGGACAAAAAGGCGAGCAACAAGACGGAATGGATATAGCGTTCTGCACAATAAACACAGAAACTAAGATATTGTATTACGCCGGCGCAAACAATCCTCTCTGGTTGATAAGAAAAAACGAGACGCAAAACATAGAATATCTTGAATATAAAGCCGATAAGATGCCAATAGGAGTACATCCGAAGGACAGCAATCAATTTACTAATCATGAAATACAACTAATTACAGATGACATTTTTTATATCTTCTCTGACGGATACGAAAGTCAATTCGGTGGCGAAAAAAACGAGAAAATGAAAGTAAAATATTTCCGAGAATACATATTAGAAATTTGCACACATGACCTCGCTACACAAAAAGACTTATTAGACAAGAAATTAGAAACATGGAAAGGCAAAAACGAACAAACAGATGACATCATTATACTCGGAGTCAAAATATGAGTTTTGTATTCTTTTTAGCATCTATTAATATATTGAATATCAACATTTTTTCTCGCAGAGTTTCGCAAAGATTTGATTGTCAATAAATTTAGGTGCTAAATAGGTATTTTTAAATTAATTTATTCATAAAATTGCATAAATAGATAAAAATAAAAGTATTATAAAAAATTTCTTTTTCTTTGATTCCTTTCATATCTTTGTGGTTAAAAATAAGTGGTTAATTTTTTTTCTATAAAGAAAAAATAATTAAATTTGCATATAAAATAAAATAAATGGGTAAATATTTTCAGTTGCAGCTGTTAATTGCTGCTGGAGTTGCAATATTGTCTTATATAATTGTTGATTTATATATTCTATCTGTCCTTGGTATAGGATTGTTTGTCTTTTTTGGGGTAAAATTTTTCTATGAACTCGGAGAAAAAATAGAGATAAAAGACCTCATGATTCTCCTCGCCGCCTTGCAATGGATAATTGGTCCTATTTTGGCTTACAAAGTCAATCCCGATGACCCGTTTTATTACATGGCAGTGGAAGAAGATGTGTACATGAACTTTGTTTTTACTGCTACTCTTTTGTTTGCATTAGGTCTATATTTTCCTTTGTGGAACAGACGAACCGATGAAAAAAAGCACTTAGAAAAAATTAAAATAATTTTAAAAAAGTACCGAAACATAGACATAATATTACTCGCCTTAGGAGTAGTTTCCGAAGTACTGACTGACCGCGTTCCATCAAGTTTAACTTTTTTCTTCTTTCTGCTCTCCGGCACACGTTTCATTGGACTCTATTTCTTCTTACTTAATGATAGAAAAAATAAAATGGTGCTTACTTTTGCAATTATCTTCGCACTTTTTTTGACCTCACTCGGAGAGGCAATGTTTCATGAATTCTTGTTATGGATGGGATTCTTTTTTGTGATAGTATCTTTTATTTACAAAATAAGTATCACCCGGCGAATAATGTATTTGTCGGGAATGTTGATTTTGATAGTAATGATACAAACAATAAAACACGAATTTAGAGCATTAATGTATGGTTCAGAAAATACCACTCTATTGTTTGCCTCACTTGTAGAGAAAAAGTTTATTGAAACAGATGAATACAGCTCCGAGAACAATACAAATGCCATGATAACTCGTATCAATCAGGGCTGGATTATCGCTCGTATAATGGAGTGGACTCCTAAAAATGAGCCATTTGCTGACGGAGAGACAATAAAAGAAGGTATCATCGCCACGCTGTTGCCACGTTTTATATATGCAGAGAAAGCTATTGCCGGAGGAAAAAAGAATTTTGAACGTTTTACGGGAAGAACACTTCGCGAAGGAACATCAATGAATATCAGTCCACTTGGGGAGGCGTATGCGAACTTCGGCGTTTTTGGGGGCGCATTATTTATGTTTTTTATCGGAGCATTGTACAATTTTGTTATATTTCAAATCTTTAAAATTGCCAATGGACGTCCTACGCTGATATTTTTTCTGCCGCTACTCTTTCTGCAAGTTATTAAAGCCGAGACCGACTTGACAATTGTTATCAATCACTTATTCAAAGCATTATTAGCAGTCTGGGCGCTTTATATTGGAATGGAAAGAATATTACGAATAAGAATGTAAAATATTGATTATGAGAGTACGTTATTTTTTTCGCAAACCATCTCCACATTTTCACAGCATAGAGGAATTGTTTTTTAATATACAAAAACATTTGCCCAAAGATATAGAATTTTCAAATTATTTCGCTAAATTTGAAAGTAGAGGTTTCTTTAAAAGGTTATTAATAACGATTTTAGCTGTCTTTAAACAACAAGATGTCAATCACATCACCGGAGATATTCATTTCATTTCTTACTTCTTAAAGAAGAAACGAAGCTTACTTACAATTCATGACATCGCACCGCTAAAACGCGGAAATATTTTGAAACGAAAAATTATTAAGTTCTTCTGGTTCACGCTTGCCATCCGAAGAGTCAAATATATAACCGTAATCTCCGAATTTACAAAGTCCGAAATAATACAACATCTTAATATTAAGCCCGATAAGATTTTTGTAATTCCAAATACTATCTCGTCTTTGTTAAAATATAACCCGCGACAATTTAATTCCGAATGTCCTACTATTTTACAAATCGGAACAAAAGAAAATAAAAATATACCCCGATTGATAGAAGCCATTACAAATATTAAATGTAAATTAATTGTTGTAGGTAAACTCAACGAAACGCAGATTAATTTGTTGATTAAAAATAAGATAGATTACCAAAATTATTATAATTTAGAATATAATAAAATTATTGAACTATATAAACTATCAGATATAGTCGCTTTTGTTTCTACGTATGAGGGTTTTGGTGTTCCTATCTTAGAGGCAAATGCAACCGGTAGAGTTATCATTACTGCCAATATCTCGCCAATGAAAGAGATAGCACAAACATCGGCATATCTTGTAAATCCCGAATCGGTGACGGAAATATATCAAGGAATAAAAAATATTATTAACGATGCCGAATTGCGAAACAGATTAATAACCAACGGATTACTAAATGTTGAAAAATATAAAGCCGACAATATAGCTAAAATGTATGCTAATTTATATCAAAAAATATTAACAAATGTATAAAATAACTGAAAATAATGACCATAAACATCTTCATTTTAAAGAAGTTTTGACTATCTATGAAGCATGTTTTCCTAAGGAAGAACGGAATCCTGAGTCCCGAATAATTTATAGGTTAGAAAATAAATTGTCACGAATGTTTGTTGTCACTGAACAAGATACGGTAATTGCATTCGCTTTTGTTGCAGTTTTAAACAATAATTTTCTACTGCTTGACTACATTGCGGTATCCGAAAAATATCAAAATAAAGGAATCGGTAGCTTATTGCTTAAATTTATTTTAGACGAATTTACCGACAAGAAAATAATCTTAGAAGTAGAAAATCCTGCTTTTGGAGCTAATAAACTCGTCAAAGAGAAGCGAATAGCTTTTTATAAACGATTTGGAATAAAAATTTTTGACACCATAAGATATATTTTACCTCCGCTTGATAATACCAAAAATTACACAGAAATGTTATTAATGTATTATTACAAAAATGAAAATTTATGTTTGACATCCGAACAAACTCGTATGCTCTTAGAAGATATTTATCTCTCTGTATATCAGCGACAAAACGATGACGAGTATTTTTTAATGATTAAATATTAATCTCTTGAAACCCAAAGTTTTACTTGCCATGAGTGGCGGAATAGACAGCTCCATGTCTGCCTATATTTTGCAACAACAAGGTTACGAAGTAATAGGAGTAAGCTTTGTTATGTACAAACCGAAGCATCAACAACAATATTTTACCGATGCCAAAAAAATAGCTGATTTATTAAATATCAAACATTATATAAAAGATATTTCCGCCGATTTTAATGAAAAAATAATAACATATTTCATCGCCGAATATTTGCAAGCACGAACACCTAATCCTTGCGTGATATGTAACGCTTTGATTAAATGGAAATATCTGTATCTTTTATCTAAAGAATTAGAATGCAAATATATCGCAACCGGACATTATGCAATTGTTAATCAACTAAATAACCGCTACTATCTCTCACGTGCAAAAGACATCAGCAAAGACCAGACATTTTTTTTGTGGAACTTGCCACAAGAATATCTGTGCCGAACTATATTGCCACTCGGAAATTATCTGAAAGAAGACATAAAACGGATGGCAGAAAATCTAAAATTTAACTTCGTTAAAGATAAAAAAGAGAGCTACGGAGTATGTTTTCTCGGAAACGAAAATTACCGAAAATTTATTGAACAAAACATATCCGAAACCACCGAATTAAAAAAACGCGGCGAATTTTTAACCGCACAAAACAAATATTTAGGAAAACATAACGGATTTTATTTTTACACCATAGGACAAAAAGTAATGATAGAAAAAACAAAATTTTATGTCACTAAATTCAATACCGCAGATAACTCTATCATACTTGGAACAACCGAAGATTTATATGTTAATACATTGATAATAAATAACTTAAACTTATTAAAATATGAAAATATTTTATCTATAAACAATATTAATGCCGTTACATTGTACCGAGATGGAGGAGTGGAATGTGAGATAAAAAAAGAAGACGAGAACTATAAAATATTCTTAAAAGATAAAATCCGAATTCCCGCGCCCGGACAAAGTCTATGTTTTTATCAAGACCAAGATTTAATAGGAGGAGCAATAATTAACAAAGTTGTAACTTAACCACTTCAAAAGTTTAAAGACTATTTGAAGGGGAAGGTATAAAACTAATCTTTTTATAAACCTAATGCTTTCAAATAGTCGAATACTTTTGAAATGGTTGATTACTCGTGATGCTCGTGATGTTCACAGGTGATTCCGCTGTCCACAATTTGTCCGGCAAGGTATTTTTTTATCAATATTATCGGGTCGCCTTCACAACCTCTAACAACTTTTATGCCTGCACTATTCAACACGTTGACTGCACCTCCGCCTATCCCTCCGGCAAGCATTAGCGAGACGCCTCTTTCGGCTAATGTCACTGCTATACCCGATTTGCAACCACAATCTTGATTTGCGTCTATGGTTTGCACTGACTCTATTTCGTTTGCGGCAGAAATAGTATAGATGTTGTAAGCTTCACAATGTCCAAAATGCTCATCTATTAGCATGTTTTTTGTAATAGGAACCGCTATTTTCATAATAAAATTATTTTATATTATTTTATATTATTCTATTTTTAATAATTCTTCATTTCCATAATATTCGCATGACTCACATTTAAAGTGGTTTTCAACTCCTTGTATTAATTTAAAACACCTTCCGCATCGGTACCATGTTTTGGTATATTCCACACTTCCGCCTGCAATTTCTATAGTTTTACCTTCTACTAAAGCTTGTGCTATTTTTGAGAGCGCACTTGTATAAATTCGTGCTATCGTAGATTGCGAAACATTAATTTTCTCCGCTGCCTCGTGTTGAGAGAGATTATCATAATTTAATAATTTCACTGCCTCATACTCATCATATTGTAAAACAATTCGTTCGTCTGTACCTATTGCCATTCCAAATGGCTTAAATCCCTGCATAATAGGAGGTTGACATAATAATCTGTTTTTTTTCGGTCTTGACATATATTTTTTTTGCAAAAATAATAAATATATATTCAAAAAAAAAATTTTATTAATATATTTGCAAATAATTTTAAATATATATTCATAATAATAATAAAAAAATAATGGAAGACTTAATATCTAAATCGGAAACTCGTCAGTTTAAGGTCATTTTTCCGAACACATTAAATGCACATGATACATTGTTTGGTGGTACAGCAATGCAGTGGATGGATGAAGTGGCTTATATCACTGCTACACGTTTCACGCGGCAAAAGATGGTTACTGTTTCTACGGACAAAATGCAGTTTAAAAATGCCATCAAATCCGGAACAATAGCCGAGATAATAGGTAGAGTACTAAATGTCTCAAAATTAAAATTAGATATTCAAGTAGAAATATACGTAGAAGAAATGTTTAGTGAAGTTAGATTCAAAGCCATAAATGCCATTTTTACGTTTGTGGCAATAGATGAGAAACATAAAGTTGTGAAATTAAAAACGGTTCTTCAATGATTTTTGTGGAAAATTAATTATCACGCAAAAACGCAGAGACGCAAAGCAAATTAAGCCAATATTTTAAAACTTTGCGACTTTGCGTGAAAATCACAAATATTATTTAAGAACCTTAAAAAATAATTAAAATAAAAAAAATAAAAATAAATTTTTTGATATTGTTATTTTTTTCTATTTTTAGAATGTTTTAATTTTTTATTTTGATGTCAAAAAAAATATTATTTACTATATTTTTTGTAATGTTTGGTTTAACATTACAATGCTTTTCGCAGTCTAACATAACGAACATAAGTAATTATGATGATAAATATTTCATTGAGTTTACATTAGAGGAATTGGAGCGCTCTGGCGACTATCCTATATGTAAAGATAGATCTTCTTTGCAAATATTTACAGAAGATATTTTGCCTCCAAAAAACAAAGATAATAGCGTTTTTGTCTTTCGTAATTTTTTGGTAGCGTATAAAAATAGTGACCAAAATTCAAATTTACTGATTTT
>DYQJ01000119.1 GCA_020719345.1 Draconibacterium orientale
GAAAATAAAATAAATAGCGTGTTTAGTCACCATTATTTTACGCTATCAAAAAATTATCGGCTTTTTGCCTATTGCGAGTACAAAAACGTTGTAATTTAAATTCATAAGAACCATGTAAACTATTTATTTCTACATTGTTAATTCCATTTAGCCAATAACCTTCTTCTTTTTTTTTTTTATATATTGTTTTTGTTCTTCTTCCAATATTTTACATTCTAATTCTTTTAGAACATTTTTTTTTAATTCTGTTACGGCAGATTCTATGTTATTTATACCTCCTATTTGGATATCAAGATTTTTTTCTATTTCGCCTATTACCTCACCTGCCTGATTATATAGAAATACTTTGGTCTTATATATAGGCTACCCTTATAAAGTTGGACAAAATTTTGAACCATATAAGAATTATAAGGTCATATAAGTTGTACCAGTCAATCTTATATGACCTTATATTCCTTATATGGTTCAAAATTTTGTCCAAGATTACGTGGGTAGCCGTTTTTTTCTTTCATACCTCTGATTCCTTTGTGGTAAAAAAACTTTAAACCACAGAGAAATGAAAAGAATGAAAGTTTCTTCCCTTTTCTTTCATTCCTCTGATTCCTTATATTTATACAATAACAAAAAAAAATAATCAATCTTTTGTAATTGTGCGAATTTTTTTTTTAATTCGTAGTTTAAAGAAGTATATTTACAATTATCAAATATTAATTAATTTATTCGTTATGAAAAAGAAAAAAAACATGTTAGCGATTCTTTTAATCGCATTTTCTATCATCACAAGCTGTCAAAGATGTGAGATATTTCCCTCAGGCGAAGGTCCCACAATTACGTGGAAACAAAATTTAGACACCGTAATCCAAGGGGAAGAAACTATCGTAATCTTTGATATAGAAATAACCCCCGATTTAACTGCCGGAAATTATATTGAAGAATTTTGCATTGACACCGACACCGTAACGCTGGTAAGTGAATTTTATAATGACTCTTCGATGACCAGAAATTATACTTTTCAATATCAAGTTAAAGCGGAAGTAGAAAAAGGTGACCTAAGTTTTACGCTAACAGCAACCGACAATCAAGATGCTACATGTGTAGAAATGGCTACAATAGTGGTGGCAGAAAAAAAAGATGTTGACCCTGAAAATGACTTTATTACTAAAACATGCGAATTTTATTACAATTCCGAATCCCTTACTTTTAACAATAAAATGATGTTCGTATGTACTGACGAAGGATTAATAGCTGATGCTACCGACCTAAACGCTGACCTCGCTTTTGCTTGGCAGAACGACTTCGGATACTCTATATGCTCGCCTAATGCAAAATGGATAAAAACGCTATTCAACTTCAACGGAATAGTTTACAACACTGCCGACAAAAAGACGACAAAAATAATGCTTTATACCGGCGGAAGCTTTGAAGACATAACTGACGAAACATTGCAAAACTTAGTTGTTCAAAATGTAGAGGTCTCCGGAGGCGGTAACGGACTCAATCATCTGCAAAACGATGACCTCGTGGCTTTTGAAACACAAAGTGGACAAAAAGGTATTATTAAAGTTGTTAATAATTCCAAAGTTCTCAAACAACTTTTTTGCGAGATAAAATATCAAACTGAAAATTCCGGTAATATTGTAAAACAAGTTGTAAAATAAGTTGTAAAAATAAGTTGCGAAATAATTTGAAATTAATAAAAAAGAAATAATTTTGTGGCATCTTTTAATATACATATAAACAGCAACTTTGCCAAAGTTTAAAACTTTGGCAAAGTAGAAAACTTTTGTACAGAAATTTTTTTAATAATAATAATAATTTTTAATAATGACTAAAAAATTAGAAGCTAATCTCCCTTACGTAGTAGCCGATTTATCATTGGCTGAATGGGGACGCAAAGAAATTGCACTTGCCGAATACGAAATGCCCGGACTAATGGCGCTTCGCAAAAAATATGCTACCGAACAACCTTTTAAAGGGGTAAAAATCAGTGGCTCATTACACATGACTATACAAACCGCCGTACTCATAGAGACCCTTCAAGCACTCGGCGCAAAGGTAAGATGGGCAAGTTGTAATATTTTCTCCACACAAGACCATGCCGCCGCCGCTGTAGCCAAAAACGGAACTCCCGTATTTGCATGGAAAGGTGAAACGTTGGAAGAATACTGGTGGTGTACCGAACAAGCTTTAATATTTGAAGACGGAACAGGTCCAGACCTAATCGTAGATGACGGAGGAGATGCCACATTAATGGTACATCTCGGTAAAGAAGCAGAAAAAAATCCCGAAATTTTAAATAAAGAAGTAAGCGGAGAAGACGCACAAGAACTCTACAAAATACTAAGAAAATCTATCAACCTTAATAAAACTCGCTGGACAAACATCGCTAATAATATTAAAGGTGTCTCCGAAGAAACTACTACCGGAGTTCACAGATTATACACAATGTTTACCGAAGGAAAATTACTCTTCCCAGCTATCAACGTAAACGACTCGGTTACAAAATCCAAATTTGATAACTTATACGGATGCCGAGAATCTCTCGCTGATGGAATAAAACGAGCCACCGATATTATGGTTGCAGGTAAAGTAGTGTTGGTTTGCGGATACGGTGACGTAGGAAAGGGCTCAGCTAAATCAATGCGAGGATTCGGAGCAAGAGTAATAATCACTGAAATTGACCCTATTTGCGCCTTGCAAGCCGCGATGGAAGGTTTTGAAGTGAAAACTACCGAAGACGTAATAGGTATTTGCGACATTTTTGTAACTACTACCGGAAATAAAGATATTATTACGTTGGAACACATGCTCAAAATGAAAGATAAAGCCATCGTCTGCAATATTGGACACTTTGATAATGAGATACAAGTAGAACGGCTTAACAACTACAAAGGTGCTACTCGTCTAAACATTAAACCGCAAGTTGACCAATATACTTTTGAAGACGGACACGCCATTATTCTCCTCGCCGAAGGACGTCTTGTCAATCTCGGTTGCGCCACCGGACACCCTTCTTTTGTGATGAGCAACTCCTTCACAAATCAAGTTCTCGCACAATTAGACCTGTGGAAAAATAACTATGAAGTAGGAGTCTATCGCTTATCTAAAAAATTAGATGAAGAAGTAGCACGTCTACACTTAGAGCATATCGGAGTTCGTCTGACCACACTCACTCAAGAACAAGCCGACTATATAGGAGTCAACCCAAACGGACCTTATAAAGCCGAGCATTATAGATATTAAAATTTTATTTGATAATACCAAAAACTAAAAACTTTTTATATGCCGATAGCCCATGATTTTGATTATATAAAACCGGCGACAATGGAGCAAACTATTGAACTCTTAAATCAAGAAAATAAACGAATTAGTATCCTCGCCGGCGGAACAGATTTATGTAATATGTTAAAAAACGGGTTTCGTGTTCCCGATTTGATGATAGATATAAAAGCGTTACACGAATTAAATGTTATAAAAGACAATAACACAGACATATTCATCGGCGCATTAGTTACATTTTCCGAGTTAATTAACTCCGACATCGTTAAAGAAAAATTGTATATTCTCTGGGAAGCAGCTCATAAAGTTGCTTCACAGGGAGTTAGAAATAGAGCAACGATGATAGGAAATATATGCTCCGCAGTTGCGTGTATGGACAGTGCCGCTACACTACTCGTACACAATGCGAGTGTACACGTTAAAAGTGTTAATGGGGAACGCAAAATCCCTGTTAATGAGTGGTTTGTGGACAATAAAAAAACTGCTTGTCTAAATAACGAACTCGTTACCGGAGTAACTCTTGAAATACCGCAAAAGAAATATGCAAGTGCCTACGAAAAACAGATGAGATATGCAGGAGAAGACCTCTCACAATCAAATGTAGGTATTTTAGTGCAAGAAGATAAAACTTATAGAATAGCGTTCGGAGCCGTGGGACCTACTCCTAAACGTTCTTTAAAAATAGAACATTTTTTACAAGGAAAGGAACTTACCGACAGCATCATTGCCGAAGCACGACAAATGATAGAAACCGTTATTGCCCCTATAACTGACGTCCGCTCCTCGAAAGAATATCGTATGCAGATGACTAAAGTTATGTTTGAAAGAGGTCTAAGAACAGCCATAGAACGACTAAACAATTTAATATAACACGACTATGAAAAAAATCAATTTCATTCTCAACGGAGAAAAAAGACAAATATACGTAGAAGCAAGTGATATTTTATTAGAAGTTCTAAGGCAAAAAATGGGACTCACAAGTCCTAAGTGCGGATGTGATAACGGCGACTGCGGTGCTTGTACGATAATTCTGAACGGAAAATCGGTGCGCTCTTGTTTAATTTTTGCCATAGAAATAGATGGAATGGAAATATTAACAGTAGAAGGACTTAGCAAAAACGGGATGACCCCGCTTCAAGAATCGCTATTAACTCACAACTCTTTTCAATGCGGATATTGCGCGCCCGGCATGATTCTTAGTGCCACCGAGCTTCTAAAAGTCAATCCGAAACCATCAGTGGAAGAGATAAAAGAATGTATAGCCGGAAACCTTTGCCGTTGCACCGGATATCAACCAATTATTGATGCTATAACAGATTTAACAAAATAATATTATGGAAAACTACAAATATATAGGACAATCCGTTCAAAAAATTGACGGCAAAGAGAAAGTAACAGGAGCCGCCTTATATACTGACGACCTTGAATTTGGACCCGACTTGTTATATGCAGAAATTGTTGAAAGTACACATGCACACGCTTTTATAAAAAACATAGACACCTCGCGTGCCGAAGAAATTCCAGACGTCCTCGCTGTTGTCACCGGAAAAGACTTCCCGTTCAAATTTGGTCTCTACATGAAAGATAGATTTATTTTTGCACAAGATAGAGTACGATTCTATGGCGAACAAGTAGCCGCAGTAATAGCACGAACACCTAAGGCTGCTAAGCTGGGCGCCAAAAATATAAGGGTTAATTATCAACCTATTGATGCTGTTATCAAGCAGTTAGACTCTATTAAAGAAGACGCCGAACTTTTGCATCCCGATTTAGAAAACTATGTTCATGTGCCTTGGTTCTTTCCAAAAGATAAAACTAATATCGCACATCATCGCAAAATACGTAAAGGTGATATGGACAAAGCATTTAGCGAAGCAGACCACATCTTTGAAGAACAATATGAAGTCCCAAGATATTCACATTGTGCAATAGAACCACATGCGGCGGTAGCAAAATTTGACTTATCCGGAAGATTAACCGTCTGGGCTTCTTCACAAAGTCCACATACTCAACGACATATATTTGCCGAAGCACTCTCATTCATGGGCATACGACACAATGACGTCCGCGTAATTGCACCTCACGTAGGAGGCGGTTTTGGGTCTAAAGCCGGAGTAACGATGGAAATTATAGCGGCTGCCATTGCCACTAAATATCCTGGACATCCTATTAAAATCATCTGGAACAGAGAACGCGAATTTTTTAATACTTATCAACGTCCCGGAGTTATTACTAAATTAAAAATGGGCGTCAAAAATGATGGAACAATCACTGCTCTCAAACACGAGCTCTTTTGGGATGCCGGTGCGTATGTAGAATATGCAGCAAACGTAGTAAACGCAGTAGGACTATCCGCTATGGGACCTTATAAAGTTGATAACGTGCAGATTGACTCATATTGTATTTATACTAATTTGCCTCCAACGGGTCCATACCGCGGCTTCGGATATTCCGAATTTCTTTTTGGTTTGGAATCGTTAATCACGCAAGTTGCTCATAAATTGAATATTGACCCGGTAAAGATACGCAGAATAAATGCTATCAAAGAAGGAGATACTCTTGCATACGGAGCGCACATGAATCCTAACGGTTTGCATCAATGTATAGATAAAGTGGCTAAAGAAATTGAATGGGACAAAAAAGAGAGCAGTCCACACAAAAATAAAGTCATCGGAAAAGGTTTTTCTTTATTTTGGAAAGCTCCCGCTATGCCACCTAATGCTTCTTCGGCTTGCTTTTTAAAGTTTAATGAAGACGCAAGTATAAATATTTTGGTCTCCGGAATGGATATCGGACAAGGGTATCTTACGGTCATGGCACAAATCGCAGGAGAGATATTGTCTATTAATCCGAACAAAATACGCGTAGAAAATCCCGACACAGATAGAAACCCTTACGAATGGCAAACTGTCGCCTCACATATAACTTGGAGCTGTGGAAATGCAGTCAAGAACGCCGCCTTAAATGCTAAAAATCAGATACTTGAATTAGTTGCAAGATGCAAATATCTGCCAATAGACACTCTATTTTTAGAAGACGAAAAAGTGAAATGCACCACAAAAGCAAATTTTGAACTTGATTTGAAAGATTTTATTATCACCGGCTTACAGATGGAAGATGGAACTTTCAAAGGAGGACCAATTATCGCAAGCGGAACTTTTATGCCGCAATTTACATCTACTAAGGCAAATCCTGAGACGGGACAAGGCGGACATCCAAACGTACATTATACCGTAGGCGCCGCAGCTTTGAAATTAGAAATTGATACCGAAACAGGAAAAATGAAAATCCTTAAAGCCGTAGAAGCAATTGATGGAGGAAAAATATTAAATCCTTCACTTGCTAAAGGACAAATTATCGGCGGACTCTTACAGGGAATTTCTACCGTACTTTACGAAGACATGCGATTTGACCACCGCGGCAAAATGTTAAATCCTAATTTTACGGATTATAAAATTCCTACCGCGCTGGATATACCGGATGAAATAGTGCCTATTTTGGTAGAAGTAGCTCAACCGGATGGACCTTTCGGGGCAAGAGGAATAGGGGAACACCCAATGATTCCGGCGGCTCCGATGATAGCAAATGCAATAGAAGACGCTCTGGGAATCCGAATCAAATCGATGCCGATAACAGCCGAAAAACTGTGTCTTGCTATATTAAATTCTTCAAAAACAAATATTAATAACAAATAAATAAATTATTGTAATGAAAAAATTAGCTGTAGTTGCATTAGGCGGAAATGCCTTATTACGTGGAAATCAATTAGGTACAATCGAAGAGCAAGAACAAAATACTAAAGATACCTTAGAAAATCTTGTCTATTTGGTTAAAGAAGGTTATGACTTAATTATTACGCATGGCAATGGACCTCAAGTAGGAAATATTTTAATGCGAAACGATGCCGGCGAAGAAATGTATAAAATCGCACAAATGCCACTTGACGTATGTGTCGCCGACTCGCAAGGAGGAATCGGATATATGTTGGAACGAATACTAAGAAATGTCTTGAAAGAGAATGACATACAAAAAGAAGTCGTTACTCTGGTGACACCTGTATTAGTGGACATCAACGACCCGGCTTTCAAAAATCCTACCAAAAGAGTTGGAAAATCTTATAACAAAGAACAAGCAGATATTCTCGCTAATACAAAGGGCTGGATATTTAAAGAAGAAGTTAAAGATACCGGCAGCGGCTGGCGTAGAGTAGTACCTTCTCCGAAACCAAAAAGTGTCATGAACGCAGATGTTATTGATATGCTTGCTAAACAAGGAAATATTGTCATCGCAGTAGGCGGAGGCGGAGTACCGGTATATTATGATGAAAATCACGACCTTAGACCAGCAGAAGCAGTTATAGATAAAGACTCGGCATCTGCAGTATTAGGTGCAACTATTAAAGCCGACGAATTTTATATCTTAACTGATGTCCCGTTTGTTTTTATTAATTACAAAAAAGAAAACGAACAAAAATTAGAGAAATTAACTATCAAACAAGCCGAAGAATATATGAAACAAGGTATGTTTGGAGAAGGAAATATGTCTCCGAAAATACAATCTTGTATCAATTTTGTTAATAACGGTGGTAAAATGGCAGTTATAACTGAAGCTACTAAATTGAAAGACAAAAGCTTCGGCACTAAATTAGTTAACGATTAAATTTATTTTTTTTACTTGCCAAAGACATCTACTTTGGCAAGTTCTTTCCTAAAAATATTATTATTTCTTTAAATTTTTATTTCCATGAAAAAATATTTATTCTTTTTTATCTGTTTTTTAACAGTTTCAAGTTTATTCGCACAAATAAAAGAAATAACCGTAGACGACCTCTGGACACGTTGGGCATTTTACCCTAATTCTGTATATGGAATCAATTCTATGCAAGATGGCGAAAATTATACCGTATTTGTGGATGGCAGTATTATCAAATATAGCTATCAAACAGGAGAAGAAGTAGAAGTAGTATTAGATATTACCAAATTAGGCATAGAATATCCATCGTCAGAATATGTCTTCAATCACGACCAAACTAAGATACTTTTTTATAATAACGAAGAAAGTATTTATAGACGTTCATTCAAAGCAAATTTTTATGTCTATGATTTCAAAACGAAAATATTAACTCCAGTCTCTGACGCAGGTAAACAACAGCTCGCAACATTCTCCCCAAAAGGCGATAAAGTAGCTTTCCTTAAAGATAATAACTTGTTTATCAAAGATTTAACTAACAATAAAGAAACACAAATAACTAAAGACGGAGAATATAATAAAATAATCAACGGAGCGCCCGACTGGGTATATGAAGAAGAATTTAGCTACAATCAAGCATATCAATGGTCACCGGAAGGAGATTTTTTAGCGTATGTTAAATTCAACGAATCGCAAGTCCGAATGTTTAATATGACCGTTTACGCAGGCATGAGACCTTTTATACAAACAAACGCACTATACCCTGAAAATTACACCTTCAAATATCCCAAAGCAGGAGAAGATAACTCAATTGTAACAGTTCATATTTACAATCTCGCAAAAAAGAAAACTTTAAATGTGGACTTAGGCACAGAAACCGACATATACATTCCACGAATTAAATGGACGAAGGACAATAATAAACTTTGCATCGTTAAACTTAACAGATTGCAAAACAACATAGAATTATTATATGCTAATCCAAATACCGCCGCAACTCAACTAATATATTCCGAAAAGAACGAATATTATATGGAAGAAACGGTTTATGATAAATTAGAATTTCTTGATAACGGCAAAAATTTTGTCATCATGAGCGAACGTGATGGATACCGACATTTGTATCTTTACAATATTGACGGAACACTACAAAAACAACTCACCTCAGGAGAATGGGACATCACAGACTTCTATGGACACGACAATGTTAATGATTTATTTTATTATCAATCTGCTGAAGAAGGAGCTATATATCGTGCCATTTATTCGGTAAACAGTAACAGCGAAAATAAAACTAAATTATCTAATATGCAAGGTGTCAATGAAGCCATATTTAGTGCGACTTTCAAATATTATATTAATTATTTTTCTAATCACAAAACTCCTAATTTAGTTACATTGCATGATGCTAAAGCTAAAGAAATAAGAGTATTAGAAGAAAATGCCGACTTAAAAGCACTCGTAGAAGAATACGGAGGAGTAAATAAAGAATTTTTCAAAATTACAACTACCGCTGGGATAGAACTCAATGCCTCTGTTATATATCCGATGAACTTTGATAAAACTAAAAAATATCCCGTACTGATTACCCAATATAGCGGACCTAATTTGCAAGAAGTCCTTGACCAATGGGAATTTGAATGGAATAATATGATAGCACAAAAAGGTTATCTGGTAATAACGGTAGACCCTCGCGGAACAGGTGGACGAGGAGAAGACTTTAGAAAAATAACATACATGGAGCTCGGAAAATATGAAACGTTAGATTTGATAGAATCCGCTAAATACCTCGCAAAATTAGAATACGTAGATGCCACACGAATAGGAATCTGGGGCTGGAGCTTTGGTGGATACATGGCGCTGTCTTGTCTTACTAAAGGTGCCGATTATTTTAAAACTGCTATCGCAGTAGCACCGGTAACAAATTGGAGATACTACGACAATATTTACACCGAAAGATACATGCGAAAACCGCAAGATAATCCTAAAGGTTATGACGACAACTCTCCTATCAATTTCGTCAAAAATATGAAAGGGAAATTATTAATCGTACATGGAACATCAGATGACAATGTCCATTTACAAAATACGATGGAATTTATAGAAGCACTCGTTCAAGCCGACAAACAATTTGATATGCAAATATATACAAACCGTAATCACAGTATTTACGGCGGAAAAACACGCAAACATTTGTACACGCTTATGACTAATTTTTTGTTGGAAAATTTATAAACTACTATTTTTTGAAATAATATTTTATTTCTTGTTTTATGTAAATATTTTATTTAGCAACGTAGTTGCGTCATCTTTGTAACGATTTGTCAAACAACTATATAGTGTGGAGGTTACCTATTTTCTACAAAGATTACGCAACTACGTTGCTAAATAGTTACAAAACTTTTATCTATAATCATAAATTAACTAAAAACTTTCAAATTAGCGATGATTAATTTTTTAAAATCTCTTCTTTTATTTTTTCGCAATAAAATTTTTCTTCTTTTCACTAAGAAAGAAGAAAAAAATATGTTGTTGATTTATCAATCCCCAAACAGCGGAGGAACACGAACTTATTTTTACTATCTCGCCGAATTTTTATTACTAAGAAAAACAAATATTTTTCTGCTCATAAAAAATACCGAACAGACAACGGAGATAACTAATTTTTGCGAGACACATAATATTAAATTGCTTATTTACAACGACTCTGAAATCTTTGAGAATTATTATTTTCAAACAAAAATAACCCGACTCTTTATCCAATTCCTTGACAGATATTTAAGACAAATTATTTTTGTGCAAAATATACAAATTAAATATCGGATAAAAAAGACGATAATCTCGCAAGGATGGCCATTTATTTTGTTCTTCGCCTTTTATTTACATGGACAAGTAATTCTTTTACAACATGTTATGCCACTACATTATATTGACTGGGGAAATAAATTATTATTGAAATTTATTTTTAAAAACACGAACAAAAAAATGATAGCCATTTCTGAATTTGCTAAAAATAAGATGACCGAACATTGGCACATTTCAAAAGATAAGATAAAAATAATTTATAATTACGTAGAAATAAAAAA
>DYQJ01000006.1 GCA_020719345.1 Draconibacterium orientale
TTCGCAAAGAAAAAAGTGTCAACTACTTTTAAGCATTTATGAAAGATGCCCAAATAACAAACAATTAATTATTTCATGAAATACAAAATCTAATTTTGGTTAAAAATTGAAAAAAAAATATTTAAAATTGGTATTTTGAATTTATATTTTTATATTTGCATATAAGTTTATATTAAAATTTGTAATATTTTTTATTTTAGTCTTTTAAATATTTAAAGAAATGGCAATTAATTTAGAAAAAGGTCAGAGAATTGATTTAACAAAAACAAATCCGAGTGTTAAATCTTATAGAGTTGGTTTGGGGTGGTCAGCTAATGCTGCTGTGGGAGCTACATTTGATATAGATGTGAGTGCATTTATACTTGGGGAGAATCAAAAAAGAGTTTCGGATTCCCACTTCGTGTTTTACAACAATTTGAAATCGCCTAACGATTTTGTAGTACATACCGGAGATAATTTGACAGGCATTGGTGAGGGCGATGACGAGGTTTTATTGGTTGATTTTTCTAAGGCTACCGACATGGAGAAATCAATTGTATTTGTTGTAACTATTAACGATGCCGAGATAAAACGTCAGAATTTTGGACAAATAACCAATGCATACATTCGTATATTAAATCATGAGACAAACGAAGAACTTGTGAAATACGATTTGAGTGAAGATTACAGCATAGAAACGTCGCTTACTTTTGGCAGATTATACTTAAAAGATGGACAATGGCGATTTGAAGCAGTAGGAACAGGAATGCGAGGTGGTTTACAAGATTATTTGAATATTTATTAAATAATTATGTCAATAAATTTAGTAAAAGGACAAAAAATAAATCTGCAAAAAGCAGATGGCTCTACTCTGACGAGGGTCTTCATGGGACTTGGTTGGGATGTGGCAACTGGTATTTTCGGTTTGGGCGGAGACATAGATTTGGATGCTTCGTGTGCAATGTTTTCTGAAACTAATCAATTTGTTGATAGTGTGTCGTTTAGACATCTAAAAAGTAAAGATGCTTCAATAAAACATAGCGGCGATAATTTAACCGGTGCCGGAGACGGTGATGACGAGGTTATCAATGTTGATTTGACTGCGGTCTCCCCTAATATTAAAAGTATAGTTTTTACTATTAATTCTTTTCGTGGACAAACTTTTGATAAGATTAAAAATTGTAAAGCCCGTTTGGTGGATAGTATAACAAATGTGGAGATTTGTAATTATCATCTGTCCGAAAAGGGTAGCCATACCGGATTGATTATGTGTAAGTTGTACCGACATAATAACGAATGGAAAATGGCAGCAATAGGTATTCCTTGTAACGGGGCAACGATAGAGAGCATTGCAAATGAGATACAACAATGTCTATAATTAGTACAGATTTATGGAGAACTTTAATAAAAAGTTCTCCTTTGTTTGTTAAAGAAAAAGTAGAATTGACGCAAAAATGTTCTGGTTAGGACTGCCCCAATTTTTATTCAACGAAAACTTATTATTTGTAAAGGCAGTAAAAAAAGCAGAGGATATTATATTCTTTAACAAGATTAATAAGAAAATAATTTTTAATATTATAAAAAAATGTGTGGAATTTTTGGCTTTATATCTCATAATAAATCAATTACAGACGACAGAAAAATTGATATAGTTCGGAAACTTTTTTTACTCTCCGAGTCGCGTGGCAAAGAAGCTTCAGGGTTTGCTCTAAAAACGGACACTAATATTCACGTTTTTAAAAATCCGCATCCGTCAAATGTTTTGTTGAAATCGCAATTATTTGGAAAATATTTTTACAATAATACCGAAATTCAATTCATTGGACACTCCAGATTAGTTACAAACGGAATGGAACAGTATAATACAAATAATCAACCAGTTATAAAAAACGGCATTGTAACTATTCACAACGGTATTATTACTAACGAAAAAGAAATTTGGGAAAAAATTAATAATAAAAATAAATTTTCGGACTTAGACAGCGAATTAATACCTACATTATTAGATATTTATAAAAATCAAAATCAAACGCTGCTCAATTCTGTAAAAACGTTTTACAACCAAATTTATGGAATGACAAATATTGCTTTATTTTTTAACAACAAAAATAATTTATTGCTCGCCACCAACAACGGCTCATTATATTTTGTAACGGATAAAGAAAACAAATCTTTTATTTTTGCCTCCGAATTTTATATCTTAGAAACTTTAATCAAACAACTTAATTTAACGGAGTTCTTTCAAATAGAAAATATAACTCATTTAATACCAAATACTTGCTGTTTGCTGAATACCAATAATTTTAAATTATCTAAATTTAATTTTAATGATATTACCGAAAAAACAGAATTTGAAAACATAGAAAATATTAATAAAGAATTAGAAATAAACGATTTATCCGCGAAAGATAAAAATTTCCAATTTGCAACTATTCAAAAATTAATCCTTTCAAAAGAATATGAACTGCATTATGAAAATTGCAAAACACAGATAGACAAATTAAAACGTTGCACAAAATGTATTCTGCCCGAAACTTTTCCGTTCATACAATTTGACGAACAAGGAGTATGCAATATTTGTAAATCTTACCAAAAAGTCCCCATCACAGGAGCCGAGCAATTAGTAAAAGATGTAGAAAAATATAGAAAAAATAACGGAAAACCCGATTGTATAGTTGCATTTAGTGGAGGACGAGATAGTAGTTATTCGTTGCATTATATCAAAAATATTTTAAACCTAAATCCTATTGCTTATTCTTACGACTGGGGCATGATAACCGACTTAGCACGTAGAAATCAGGCACGTATGTGTGGAAAACTTGGTATTGAACATGTACTCATCTCGGCTGATATTCGCAAAAAACGAGCAAATATACACAAAAACGTTTCGGCGTGGCTCAAAAAACCGCATCTCGGAACCATTCCACTTTTCATGGCAGGAGATAAACAATATTTTTATTTCGCACAAAAATTGAAAGAACAAAATAATATTGATTTGCTCGTAATGGGCGAAAATCTATACGAAAAAACGCTTTTTAAAACAGGGTTTAGTGGTGCAAAACAAGATAATAAGGGTTACATGGCTTATCATATTTCTACCAAAAATAAAATTCAAATGGCTACTTTTTATATGAAACAGTTTTTAACAAATCCTGCATATATTAATAGTTCAATTTTTGACACCATAGGAGCATTTTTTTCGTATTACGGAATAAAACATGATTATTTGAATCTTTATCAATACATACAATGGAACGAGCAAGAGGTTGATAACGTATTACTTAATGATTACGATTGGGAAATTTCCCCCGACACTACGACTACGTGGAGAATCGGAGACGGTACCGCCGCTTTTTACAATTATATATATTATATAGTTGCCGGTTTCTCCGAAAACGACACTTTAAGAAGCAATCAAATTCGTGAAAACATGATAGACAGACAAACAGCATTACAAAAATCCATACAAGAAAATCAGCCACGTTGGGATTCTATAAAATGGTATTGCGACACAATAAAAATTGATTTTGACTTTGCCATAAAAAAAATAAATAATATCAAAAAATTGTTTGCAATATAAAAAATTTTAACTTTGTTCTTTAATTTCATTATCAATGAATACGGAACAGGGTTTAGAAGAATTAAAAACTGGCTAAAAGATTATCCTGAAATCACACTTGAAATCCAAGATTTAAAAGATTTATTTAAAATAAATATTATTTCTCAAAATTTTAAAAACTTACAAGAAATCACCGATAACGATAATAAGGTCACCGATGACGATAATAAGGTCACCGATGACAATAATAAGGTCACCGATGACGATAATAAGGTCACCGATGACGATAATAAGGTCACCGATGACGATAATAAGGTCACCGATGACAATAATAAGGTCACCGATAAACTTTCACAAACTCAATTTTTGATTATAGAACTAATAAATCAAACTCCTGAAATTACAACAAATGCGATGTCACAAAAAATTGATATCTCACAACGAAAAATAAAAGAAAATATAGCAAAATTAAAGAAGATGAAAATAGTAGATAGAATAGGAAATACCAAAAGCGGACGATGGAAAATTATAAAATAAAAACATAACCAAGTTTGTGTTTAACCCGATAAAAACGTAACTCAAGTTCGCATTTAACCCGATAAAAACATAACTCAAGTTCGCATTTAACCCGATAAAAACGTAACTCAAGTTCACATTTAATCCGATAAAAACGTAACTCAAGTTCACATTTAACCCGATAAAAACGTAACTCAAGTTTGTATTTAACCCAATAAAAACGAAAATATGGATTATATTAAAAGACAAATTAAGCAACAAATAGTTGATCATTTAGATAAAAAAGAAATAACTATAATTGCAGGATCAAGACAAGTAGGCAAAACTACTCTTATTAAAGAAATATATAATGAGTTGATAAACAGTAATAAAAAAGTTTTATTTTTGAATTTAGACAATGATAATCATGCAAGTTATTTTAAGACGCAAGATTTTTTATTACAAAAAATAGAGCTGGAAATAGGAGAAACTGGTTTTGTGTTTATTGATGAAATTCAACGCTTGCATAATGCCGGTTTATTTATGAAAGGAATTTACGACCGCGATACAAAATATAAATTTATTATCACTGGCTCGGGCAGCTTAGAGCTTAAAGAAAATATACATGAGTCGCTTGCCGGAAGGAAGCGCATTTTTGAAATGATGCCCGTAAACTTTATTGAATTTGTTAATTATAAGACCAAATATAAATATCAGAACAAGTTATCTCTTTTTTTTGAAACAGAAAAAGAAGCTACGTTGGATTTATTAAATGAATATCTGAATTTTGGCGGATATCCGAGAGTAGTAACAGAAAAACTGATTTCCGAAAAATTGAAAATAATAGATGACATTTTTAATAGTTATATAGAAAAAGATTTGGTCTATCTTTTGAAAATTGAGAGACCAGAAACTTTTGAACTTTTGATTAAAATTTTGGCGGTAAATACAGGTAACATTATTAATTACAATGAATTAGCTACACAAACAAATTTGTCGGTACCAACTGTTAAAAATTATTTATGGTATGCCGAAAAAACTTTTTGTATTAATTATACTTCGCCATATTACACCAATCCGCTGAAAGAAATTACCAAGTCACCGGTTTACTTTTTTACGGATATCGGTTTGCGAAATTATGCTATAGGAATGATGGGACGTTTGAATTTGAATCAGCACTTCGGTTTCGTCTTTCAAAACTTTGTATATAATGCACTTAAAGAACTTTTACGATGGAAAAATCAAAAAATACATTTCTGGCGAACAACAGACAAAGCAGAAGTGGATTTTGTTATCAATAAGCAAACAGATTTGCTACCGATAGAAGTGAAATATGGAGAAATAAACAAGACGACAATTTCTCGCTCGTTCAGAAATTTTATAGAAAAATACAAACCCAAACAGGCAATAATAATAAATAGAAATTACGCAGCAAAAGAAATAATTGACGATACCGAAGTTATTTTTTTGCCTTTCTACAAAATGTACGAATTTTTTTTATAAAATAATTATGTTAATATTTAAAATTGTTTACTTTTGTAAAAATTTATATACACATGACAATCAGTGACCAAATATATAGACAAATAATGTGGGACTACTCAATACCCAAAGAAGAAATAGAGAAATTGCTCAGCGGCGAAATACAATATGCCGGACATTACGACTATACAGCGTTGGCAGTAAAGATATTTAATAACTTGTCGTGGTATCAAATAATTAAGATATATTCATTGGAAAAAATACAAGAATTATTGACCGAAGATTTTATTAACAAAATAAGATTTAAAACGTTAAAACAAAATTATGAAAGCTTACGAAAAATACTTTGTAAAGAAACTTTACCCGATGCAAAATGGGGTACTGCAAATGATGACACAAGAAGATACCCCGTTTTATCTAACAGGTGGTACAGCTTTAAGTAGATTTTATTTTGACCACCGATTTAGTGATGATTTGGATTTTTTTGTCAACGAAGACCAAAAATTTATTGAGTATATCAAAAGAATACAAGCAAAATTAGAGCAGCTGTGTAAAACTAATAATTACATTTATGATACCCGAAAAATTAGAATAACTGAAACATTTTGCCAGTTTTTTATTGAAAGTGATAAAACTACCTTGAAATTAGATTTTGTTAATGATATAGAAACCAGATTTGGAAATATATTGATAACTAAAGAAAATATAAAAATTGACACGCTTCAAAATATTTTATCTAACAAAATATCGGCGCTATTTAGATACGAAACAAAAGATATAGTTGATATATGGTTCATCGCCAAAAACTATTACTTTAATTGGGAACAAATTATTAATGAGACAAAAGAAAAAGAACTCGGAATAGACCCTATTGCAGTTGCTGATATTATTCAAACGTTTCCAAAAGATAAATTGTGCGAAATTAAGTGGACTATAGATTTTGACTTAGACCTTATTTACAATGACTTAACAACTATAGTGAAAGATATTATTAGTGGAGCAGACAACTCGTTAAGCAAAACAGACATTAATATAGCCAATGCGAAACCTACTTTTTTTAATTAAATTGATTGGAAATGGAAATTAGAAAGAACTTTTTGTTTTTCTTTGTGCATCCTTCTAAATATTACTTGTTTAGAACAACTATTAATACATTAAAATCCAAAGGACATAATGTAGACGTAGCAATTATTTCCAAAGACGTACTCGAAGAATTGATTAAAAATGAAGGCTGGGAGTATATAAATGTTTTCCCCGAAGGACGCCGAAGTAAGAAGACGAATTTTATTTCAATATTATGGACTACCTTTATAAATCTTATAAAAACTATAAATAGATTAAACAAAATTATTAAAAATAAAAAATATGATTTATTCATAACCGATGATTGTCTGGTTTTTAATGGTTGGCTAAAAAAAATAAAATCTATTTTTTTTACAGATAACGAACTTTCTACTGTTCCAGAAACTGCTTTTTTTCTAATGTTTTGTACTAAAATTTTAGCCCCTGCATCCGTTTATCTGGGAAAATATGAACATAAAAAAAACGGATTTGATAGTTACAAAGAATTAGCATATTTGCATCCTGATTATTTTATACCTTCAGAAGAAGTTGTGAAACAGTTTAATCCTGAATTAAAAAAATACTTCGTTATAAGACTTGTTTCCATGACCGCAAGTCATGATAGATTTATAAAAGGAATTTCTAACAAAAATTTGCAATATCTAATAAATATATTAGAAAAAAAAGGACAAGTTTATATTTCTTCAGAACGAGAATTACCAGATACATTTCAAAAATATTGTTTAAAAATTAAACCAAATGAAATAAGTCATGTTTTATCTTTTGCAGAAATGTTTATAGGTGATAGTGGTACAATGTCTTCCGAAGCGGCTTTATTAGGAACACCAACAATTATGATTCATGATTTTGTTGACCGGTTGAAAGTAATGCAGGAAAAAGAAAACAAATATAAATTAATGTTTTGTTTTAAAAATGCACAATTTGACGAGATGTGTAAAAAGATAGAAGAATTATTAGAAATAGAAAACATAAAAATTGAATGGAAAAAACGACAAGAAAATATGTTATTAGAAAAAGAAGATGTTAATACTTTTATTATAAAAATGATAGAAAAAATATGATAACGATAGTTGATTACGGACTGGGAAATTTAAAATCTATTGCCAATATGTGAATATAATAAAAAAATGATATGTGTGGAATTAGTGGAATAATTAATTATAACAACAAAGAAATTGATAAAAAGCAAATAGAAGATATGCTTATTTCAATAAAACATCGTGGACCCGATGGACAAGGAATATTTATTGATAATAATTTAGCGTTAGGACACGTTAGATTAAGCATAATTGATTTATCGGAGCAAGCGAATCAACCAATGTTTTCGGAAAATAAGGAAATATCTATAGTTTTTAATGGAGAAATTTATAATTATAAAGAAATTAAAGAACAATTACAAAATAAATACAATTTTCAAACAAATTCTGATACCGAAGTTATTATTTATGCCTATAAAGAATGGGGTAAAGATTGTTTGCATAAATTTAATGGAATGTTTGCATTTGCTATTTACGACAAATCAGAAGGAACTGTTTTTTTGGTACGAGACAGATTTGGTATAAAACCTTTTTTTTACTATAATGACGAAAATAATTTTATTTTTAGTTCCGAAATAAAAGGAATACTCGCAAGTAATATAACTAAAGCCGAGATAAATGAAAAATCATTATTCTATTTCATTGTTTTTAATCGTACCGACCATGTAGAAGATACTTGTTTTAAAAAAATTAAAAATTTGCGTCCAGGACATTTTGCTACAATTAATCTTAAAACTAACGAATTAGTTATAAAACAATGGTATTTTTTACCAGAAATAAAAGAGAATACATTATCTTTTAATGACAATAAAAATTTATTACATGAAAAACTAATTAAAAGCATAAAATTACATTTAGTAAGCGACGTTCCGGTAGGGTCGGCATTATCGGGAGGCATTGATTCATCCATAATTGTTAGTCTAATGCGTGAAAATTTACCAAAAGATAGTTTGATAAGTTCTTTTTCGGCTGTTTATGATAAAAGTTGGGATAAAGATGAAAGTAAATATGTAGAATCGGTAGTTAATGAAAAAAGCATTGATGCAAATTATGTTTATCCGACTTCAGAAATGTTGCTTAAAGAAATTGACGACTTAATTTTAAAACAAGAAGAACCATTTGCGAGTGCCTCTATTTTGGCAAGTAGAAAAGTTTACCAAGAGGCGAATAAGAAAAATATTAAAGTATTGCTTAACGGACAAGGTGCTGACGAGATTTTTGCTTATGACTATATGGCAGCCTTCTATTTTTATGAAATATTTGTAAAAATAAAATGGTTAAAACTAATAAAAGAATTATTTTTGTTTAATAAAAAACAGTCGCATTCAAAATTTACGTTTCAACTTTTCGCTTTTTTGTTAGCGCCCAAGTTTATGAAAAATCGGCTTATATCATTATCTAATAATATAATAAATAAAGATTTTTTTGAAAAATATAAAAACGAGAGTAATTTTAGCCAAACATTTTTTGCAACCAAAACATTAAATGAGAATGTTAAAAATCATATATTAATGAAATTACATCATTTGCTTAGAGTTGAAGATAAGAACTCTATGTCTTTTTCAGTTGAAGGCAGAGTACCTTTTTTAGAGCATCAATTAGTTGAATTTGCATTAAATATACCTGCCGAGTATAAAATAAAAAATGGAGAAGTAAAATATATACTTAAACAAAGTATGAAAGAACTTTTACCGGAAATAATTTTTAATAGAAATAATAAAATAGGATACGAAACCCCTATGGATAAATGGTTTAGAGAAGAACCTTTAAAATCGGAAATTGAAAAAATGTTATCTGAAAAAAATCAAGCAATGTTAAAATACTTAAATATAGATTTTATAAAACAAAAATGGCACGAACATCTTGCAGGTAAGAATAATGGTTCTACTATATGGAAATATTTTTATTTGACAAAATGGAGTAATTATTATTTTAACTAAAAACAATGAATATATTATTTATAGCTAATTGTGAATCAGTTCATACAGTTCGTTTTGTAAACGAATTTGTAAAACGAGGTAATAATGTGATAATGCTTTCAGCTACTCCTTATTTGGGTAGGACAGTTGAATATACAGCGGACATTAAGCACATTGAATTTCTTAAACTTTTCACAAAAATATTTAATTTTCTATTTAAAAACAAAATAAAGAATTTTAATCCAGAAAACTCGCATCCTTTGCATCCATTTAATTTTCTTATATTTTTTCGTATGATTTATCTTTTCTTTTTTGTAAATAAAATCATAAAAAAAGTGGATTTTGATGCTGTTTTTTCAATTAATTTAACCACTAATGGTGTTTTTGCATCAAGAATAAAAAGACACGTAAAAAAAATTTGCTGCACTTTAGGTTGCGATTTAAAACTTGCTAAATGGTATTCCGTAAAAGAAATAACTAATAAACGATTTGTTGTTAAATATGTTGATAGACACATTGATTATTTTATCAGTTACAACGAAGTTCAAATATTAAATTTTTTTAAAACTAAAAATTTATTCTCTAATTTAGATAAAATAAGATATATCAATGGATTAGGAGTTGATGTAGAATTGTTTAATCCAAAATATAGAAATGTTGAACTCAAAAAAAAATATTATGGTTTAGACGAAACCAGCATACTTGCAGTATGTTTCCGTCAACCTCGTCCTTATTTTGATTTCGCAATAATTTTATTACAATTAAAAAAAATAATAACGAAATATCCTAATTTTTATTTTGCAATAGGAACAGGTGGTTTAGAATTTCCTGCACTAATAAAGATAGTAAAAGAAAATAACATGGAGAAAAACATATTGATGATGCCCAATATTCAATATAAAGATTTACATCTTTACATTTCACAAGGCGATATTTATATAGATCCAATTAATATATCAAAATTTCCGGAAACTATTTCTATGGGTATTTCGGGTTCACTTTTGGAATCTATGGCATGTGGTTTAATTCCTGTAATAGGTAGACGCCCTGGATTAGAAAGTTTTTTTGATGCAGAACTACAAGATTTATTGATATATAATAATTTAGAAAATGATATTTATAATTATATAGAAAACGTAATAGAAAATAAAAATAATGAAATATTAAAACAAAAATTAAGAGAAATAGTCCATAATAAATCAAATTGGTATAAAACTATAGAATTAATTGAAACCTTATTTAAAATAAAAACAGTGTAAATAAAAAATAAATCTATGAATGAAACTATTTACAATTGGAATGATGTAATGAATACTGAAACTCCTTATTTAGTAGCAAAATGGGAAGATAATAAAGATTATGTCGCTTTGCTTTTAAAACATTCTAAACCTGGCAAGTGGTTAGATGTCGGCTGTGGAATAGGAAATTTTGTAGAATGTTGTAATAGGTATGGTATTGATTGTATTGGTGTTGAAGGTCATGAATCAGCCAAAGAAATAGCACAAAAACGATTCCCGCAAATACAAATTGATATTAATGATATTACAGATTCTTTATCTTATGAAGATAATACTTTTTCGGTAGTTTTTTGTAATCAAGTTATAGAACACATTTCAAACGCAAAAACTAATAAACGAAATCTACCGAGTACTAAAAGATGATGGTATAGCATTTATTAATATGCCAAGTATTTATAACAAAGAAGGAAGAAACGAACCATCTCACATTAATTGTATGTCAATTAGTCAATTAAATAATTATCTAAAAATATCTGGATTTGCAGAAATATATCCAACTGTTTATCCGAAATTTTTATTTGGTAATAACTTTATTAGCAAAGCTGTTAGTGGTATATTATTTTTTATTTTACCTTATGATTTTTTTACCTCAAACACAGCGACAATAGCAAAGAAGAAAATAGAAAGTAATTCGCTTAAAATATTTAGTAAAAGAAAATATTATATAGATAAAATGTTGAGATGGTAATGTAATTATGACCTTATTTATACATATATAATGAACACAACAATAAAAAATTGAAAAATTATGAATGATTTTTTAAGATGCCCGTCTTGTTTTGAGAATAAGTTAATCTTTAACGAAAGTAATCTTTTCTGTGATAATTGCAAAACAAAATATGAATTATATAGTAACAAACCTGTATTGGTAAATAATGAACATAAATTAGTGAGTTATGGTAAAGTATTAGTTAATAAGTCTGAAGATGATTTTAAACAAGAAGCCGAATGGTCAAAAGAATTTATTGATTTAATTCCTAAGGGTTCCGGTTATTTACTTGATTATGCTTGTGGTGGAGGCGCCAGAAAATTGTGTGAACAAAAAGGATATAATTACATTGGCGTTGATTATTTCAATGACTATGGAGTAACAGTAATTGCGCATGGCGAAAATTTACCATTTAAAGATAATACTTATTCTGTTGTTACAAGTAGTGCAGTAATGGAACATATACCAAACCCTTGGCGTGCATGTAGTGAAATATGCCGAGTTTTAAAAACAGACGGATATTATGTTGGTTCAACTGCCTTCTTATATCCTTATCACGAAAGCTCCCACTATAATATGAGTCATCTTGGCGTTAAATTAATGTTAGAGCAAGCAGGATTAAAAGTAATAAAAATAATTCCATGGAATTCTTCAGGTTTTGAAGCAATATTAAAAACATTTATAGGACTTCCATTATTGTATTTTTTAGTTTATCCTTTAATTTGGTCATATAATATTCTTTTTTATTTAAGAAAATTATCTATGAAAAGCTTTTTAATTATTTATAGAAAAAATGAAGTTAAGAAAAGAAGAATAATTGAATATATTGAAGAAGATAAACTTCGTTTTACTTCAGAATTTACATATCTGGCAGTTAAAAGATGAGAACCAAGATTTTAAGCTATTATAATAAGTTTGTATCCTATAAATTTGTTAAAGACTCTATATATTCTTTAATTAGTTTTGTAATACTTGCTATTAGTGGAATAATTATAAATGTATTGATTGGAAATGCTTACGAAGCTTCCGGGCTTGGCATTTTCAATCAAACGTTAGCTTTGTATATGATTTTTTCTATGGTTTCTTCCTTAGGTTTAAATTCAGCTGTAATTAAATTTTCGGCAGAGCATAAAGAAAATCATTCGGAATTACAAAATATTTTTTCTTCGGCATCTTTTATAACATTCTTGTTTTCAGTTTTTTTTGTCATTTTAATAATTATTATAACATTTTTTTTTCCTGCAATCTTTTTTAATTCGGAAGTTACTAAGGCAACAACAATAATTTGTTTGAGCTTACCGTTTTTTTCACAAAATAAAATTTTCACTGCGTTAACAAATGGTTTACGGCACATGAAAATATATTCTATAATTCAATCATGTCGTTGGTTATTAATCATTTTATTAATAACTATATCTATTTTATTGAAAAAAGAAATATATTTTATATTTTATAGTTTTATAATTACGGAGGTGTT
The DNA here is from genome assembly GCA_020719345.1 of Draconibacterium orientale. Taxonomy (GTDB): domain Bacteria; phylum Bacteroidota; class Bacteroidia; order Bacteroidales; family DYQJ01; genus DYQJ01. Next base: position 13,039 of record DYQJ01000006.1, read on the forward strand.
ACTTTTTAGTTTTTTTAGTTTTTTCTACTATAAGTATTTCTCATTTAAAATAACTAATAATAAGTGGTTTAAAATAAATTTAATATTTGGCAGTAAGTCCATTTTTGTCAGTTTTTTATCGGAATCCAATAGCAAAATAGATGTTTTTTTTATAAGTTTCTTTTTATCAAATCATCATGTAGGCATATATACTTTTGCAGCTGAAATTGTAAAAGGTTTGTTATCTTTTGCTTCGGTTCTGCAACTAAATATAAATCCCATTGTATCAGAATTATGGGCAAAGCAAGATGTAAGCGCAATTCAAAAATATACTAATAAAATTTCAAAAATAATGAAATTAGTTATGTTATTTTTTCTAATTGTTGCTGCAATCTCATATCCTATTTATGTATATTTGTTTACCAAAGACGAAACTTTTGTTGAGTCAATTCCGATTTTTTATATTTTACTTGTAGGAGCTTATTTGCCGTCAGTTTACTATTTTGCCGGCGCTTATTTAACGATGGCTAATTTTTTAAATACCGTCTTAAAACAGCTAATAATTATATTGACATTCAATATATGCGCCTGTATTATTTTTATTTATTTTTTTGATTTATATGGGGCAGCAATTTCTACATCTTTAACTTATACTTTTATAATCTTAATAATCAATTATTTTGTAAAAAAGAAGATGAAAATCTCGCTTTTCTAAAAAAAATTAAAATACGCTTGACTTTTAAAATATTTTGTGAAATTGTAATTACTCTAAAAAATTTTAGTTATTTTTGTGAATCAAATATTATCTTTATTCATTAAACTTATTTATGAAAAAAAATATAGATATAATTATAAAATTTTTTACTTCTGATTTGTGGAAACTTGACCACCGCGTCATGAAATTCCCAAAACGTTGGGGAATCGTTATATTGAAAATATTGACTCTCGCCATCCGAAAATATGACCAGAACGACTGTTTTACTAAGGCTTCGTCTTTAACTTTTTTTACCTTGTTGTCCATCGTTCCGGCAATAGCAATGGGATTTGGAATAGCTAAGGGCTTTGGTTTAGAAGAACTTATGGAGAATGCTCTGCGAAAGAACCTTACTGGACAAGAAGAAGTAGCCGAATACATGCTCAGCTTCTCGCGCTCTATGTTAGAGACTACCAAAGGAGGAATTATTGCCGGAGTAGGATTAATCATGCTTTTCTGGACGGTCATAAAACTGATAGATAAAATTGAACGTGCCTTTAACCACTCATGGAAAATAGATAAAACACGAAACTGGTCTCGCAAAATATCTAATTACATGACTATTATTATAACGGCGCCGATATTGATTATTTTGTCAAGCAGCATGACAGTATTTATCAAAACAATAGTAAATTCGGCTACCAGCAAATTTACGATACTTGAATATGCCTCTCCATTGTTGATGTTTTTTATTGAGATGGCACCATATATTATTGTCTGGCTGTTGTTTATGTTAATATATTATATTATTCCTTTCACTAAGGTAGAAATAAAAGCTGCACTCATCGCCGGAATCATCGCTGGAACAATATTTCAATTAACACAATGGGCATATATCAATTTTCAAATCGGCGTTGGAAGTTATAATGCCATATATGGAAGCTTTGCTGCATTGCCGCTTTTTTTGATATGGATGCAAACAAGCTGGTACATAACACTCTTCGGCGTAGAAATTAGTGTCAGCATACAAAATTTTAGCAAAATACGATTTGACATAGAAAAGATGGACATCAGTATAAATCAACGAAACAGCATCGCTGTACAAACAGTTAATATTATCTTTAAAAATTTGAAAGATAATGGTGAGCCGCTGACGACAACTGACATTGCAAACCGTATGAATATACCCGAATTTTACGTGCAAAATATCATCACCGAACTGTTAGCACTGAAAATCATCGTTCCTCTTTACAATGAAGATACTGAAGACGAACTTAAATATTTGCCGATGATAGACATTAACAGTCTAAGCGCAAAAGACCTGACCGACAAGCTCTTAAATAATAATTCCTCTAATTTTGACTTTCAAGACGTAAAACTCACTAATGAATTAACGAATTAATAAATATTATGAACTTTTTGAAAATATCAGCGATAATCTAATATCTATTAATCAAATTGATGCTGATTTATTACAGTATAAATTGAAAAATAATAAAAGTTTTAGAGGAGAATAAAAATAATCGCCATATTTTCTAATTGTTTATCAATTCGTTAATCATTTGTATTTTAGCGAAATTATGAAATATGTCTTTTTCTATGTTTAGAAAATTGTCGTTTGCTCGGCTAAATTTAATAGTGCCATTCTCAAGATAATGAATTTCATCACAAATAGACGTTAAACTTTCTAATATATGTGAGGTAATTAATATAGTTTTTTGTCTTTGTTTTAGCTGTATAATAATCATTTGCACGACCTTACAAGTTTCTAAATCCAGACCATTAAATGGCTCGTCCAATATTAATATCGGTTTGTCTAATTTTAATACCCCAAGCAGTGCGAGTTTCTTCTTCATGCCGGTAGAATAATTATCAATCAAATTCTCCAGAGGCAGTTCAAATATTTTGTTCCATGCCGGTAAGTCAAATTTTTTATTTTCAAATAGACTCAAATATTCGGTGGCAGTAATATTAGAATAGAAGAAATTTTCTGTTTCTAAATACGCTATCTGTTTCTTTGTAAATTTTTGATTATCAAGCATAATTGTTCCTTCATTTGGTTTTAGTATCCCAAAAATGGTATTTAATAAAGTTGTTTTTCCGGCGCCATTTAATCCTACGAGTCCATGTATTTTGTGCTGTAGCATCTTAAGATTGAGTTTATTTATAATATTAATCTCTTTCTGATAGTGAACAGATAAATTGTCAATTGTAATCATTCAAATATAGTATTAAATTTTTTTTTGCTTTATAATAATAAATCGGTATCATAACAAATATTATCGGGAGGAAGAAAAAAGTTATTGTCAATATAATTGTATTTGCTTGCAGCTCTGCATTGGGATAATACATGGCATATTTTAAAAGTATAGCGAATACAATAAATAGTAAACTTATAGCAAAAATAATAGTTACAATCATATAGTGCTGATAATTAAAGATTAAAAACATTAAAATTATCGGCAGTTGTATAAAAATAAAAATTATTAAGTTAGATTTTAATTTTTTGCTAATAAATATGTTCGGTGCGAGTTCGTTTATCTCAATAATATTTCGCGGTTCGCAAAGTATGTAAAAGGTTGAAAATATTAATGTATTGATAATAAGAACAATCGGAGCCGTACCTATCCAAAATCCTAATGCGACAGCAATTATATTTAGCGGAATTATAAAATAGAAATTTTGTCTCAGTCCGCTTTTTATTTCAAAACAGTCATTCGGTATAATTTTCAATATTTTATTGTTTATATTTTCTTTTCTTTTCTTAATAGAGATATTAATAAAAGGAATTATTGCAGTTCCTAATATAAGATAACCTGTTAAAATATAGTTCTTTAGAATTATTAGCTGTACCAGAAATGGCAGTAAAAGGATTAAATACTCGGACAGATAAATAAGTTGTGGTTTATCAGTAATAATATTTATAAAAGTCTTATCTTTTCTTCGGATATGAATAAAAAATATTGTCGCTATTATGAATATAATTGTTATAACAGCACTACGAGTTTGTTGTAACTGCTTGAAAATAAACGCCAATAGCAGAATAGTTATAATAAGAAGTATGATAATTCTAAATATTCCGATGCTTGCTATATTTCGGTATGTCTGCTTAATACGTATTGATAAAATTTTAGCTATCATTTTAAATATAAATTTCTTTTTCCACAAAAAATAAGAATAGCGAAACTACCAACAAATCAGCCGAACCTCCGGGCGAGATGTTATATTTTTCACAAAATTTTATTAATTCGCTGTATTCTATCTTATTATCAATTACTTGACGGGCTAATAATTTTAGTTGTTCCAGCGTTTCTATGCCTTTGCGATAGACGATATTAGAGTCGTTATTATGTGCAATTATAGTTAATAATGTTTTTTCTAAAGCATAAGATATTTTCTGTTTATCATTAAAAAAATCTTTATCAAAAATGTGTCGGAGTGTTTTGATGCTATAATTAAATACCGTCGGCATCCCTTGTTCTACCTCTGCTCGTATGCCTGAGAAGCCATATAAAAGAAAACATAATTCGCCGTTGGTTTTTTTTGCGGTGTCAGATTTGTTATTTAATTCGTTATTAACTATATCTTTACAGATGAGTTTTACTGTTTCAACAAATTTTTCTTCTGAAAAAGTTTGATATTTAGACAATATATATGCTACAGAAAAAACTGATATTCCGAGCAGGAAGATGAGTCCTTTTTGAGTGTTTACATTATTGGTTGTCTTGAACATTTCTTGTTCCATTTGTATTCCTATTTCACGAATCAAAGCGAGTACATTTGTAAATTCTGCCTCATAATCATATCCTAATTCTGCAAAATTTCTAATAAACGGGGCAAGCGTAGCGGTAGAATTAATAAACATGTAATAGTTCATATCCGAGTGCGAACCATCATTAAAAAAATCTACCAATCCTGGCTTAGGGGAGAATGACACCTCGTAAATCATTGATTTAATGGCAAATTCAACTAATTTATTAATAATATTGTTCTTTTTTTGTTTGTACAAATAATTTCGTATTTCTGTAAAAATATTGTCTCGCAGTTCCGAATAAGTATGTTTTCGCTCTCGCATACAGATAATAGCTGCTTCATTTTGACAGATAAAACATTTTTTCAGTTTTCCGGAGCTAATGTTCTCTGCTTTTTCATTACATACATCTAAGTCAATAACTCGTCCTATATAATGTTTGTTTTCAAAGAGTTCACAAATTCTTTTTATTTCGTGGGCGCTATAAAAATCTTTTCGCAAAGTCCAGAGAACATAATTGCCTGCCAAAATATCATTACAATCTATTTCTTGTACAATATTTATGCGATTGGCGGCGAGCCATATTTTTATCTCGCTTTTTATTGTCTCAAAAAAGATGTCTATTAGTTCATCTTTTTTTGGAATACCCGGAATATTTAAGCTAAAACTAATAATTATTTTATTTTCGGAAGCTAATTTTTTCTTTATTAGCATTCTTTGTTCTCTCTGAATTAAAATATTGTCTAATAATATGTTCTCCATCATTTATTTTTTTTACCACAAAGGAATGAGAGGAATGAAAGTTTTACAAAGACGCAAATTTAGATAAACTTTCATTCCTTTCATCGCTATGTGGTTTAATTATAAGATAATTATCTTTTTAAAATAATAATTCTGGTTGACCATAGTTTTGAGAAAATATACTCCTTTTGGTAATCCTGCGAGATTTATTTGTGAGATATTATTGTCAATAAAATTATGGTAAACTATTGTTCCGCTGCAATTATAAATATTTATTTCTATTTTGTCATCTAAGTTATTAACTATATTGAAAATACCTTTATTAGGATTAGGAAATAAAGTTATCAATTCGTTAGTATCTTTAATATTTACAATCAATTGCAATTTTACATCAACATTTACATCGGCATTTAAGTTTATATTTCCGTTATAGATGACATAGTTTTCAGCCGTAACAGTATATGCAATGTTGTCATTTGGGAGAATATTAATAAAAGTGGTTTTTCCGTTGCTGTCCGTATATTGTGCGTCATAATTAGCAATCTCAATTTTCGCATTAGCAATAGGAGTTGCAATAGGCAATGTTTCATCGGTTACCGAGAAGGTTATATCATAATTAAGTATGTCTTTTTCAGCGGGAAATAATATTTCATCTACCCATGCGCAGTCGCTTCCTTCCGATGAGTTATCATCTTTTTGATAGCTCCATTTGTAAGTGTGCGTTCCTTCTTCTACAAAGAAGCTTGCTGATGTCCAGTCTTTTTCTCCCGACCATTTAGCTTTTTCTATATTGTCAATATAAAAATATAAAAAATCCCAGCCATCTTCGGAAGATACTTTAACAAAAAATGTTATCTCACCTTCATGTGTGTTTTTAGTTATTGTCATGTTTGTTTGTTCCGAATTAGTTATTTCGGCAGATTTAATAGACCAGTTACCTTGGTAAAAAGTTTGATTTGTTCGTGTCCATAGTCCATCAGGAAAGTTAAAATCAGTCGGGATATTATTTTCAAATCCGACTGGGATACTTTTTCTAAGCAAAAAATCAACGACATTGTTAGTAAGCGTAATATCAACATTTTGACTAAGCGATGCATAATTAGTTTTTGAGGCACGTATATTATAAGTATTTTCTGGGACTTGATAAATGGTATAATGTCCGTTTTCATCTGTTAGCACCGGTGCATAATCATGGTCTAATATTTCTATAGTAGCTCCTTGTATTGGTGTTTTTGTAATTGTTTCTGTTACTGTACCTGTAATGTCTACAATATTAGCATCTTGGAGTATGACGTCTTTTATAATAGTCTGATTATTAGCGACAGTTATAGTCCATGTTTGCGATTTATAACCTTCGCTTGAATATATAACCTCGTATGTACCAGCCGCTATAGGTCTGTGATAGTCACCTGATGTTAGGTCAGTATAAACTTCGGAGCCGTCTTTGTCATGCGACTTGATAAATATTTGGGCATTTAAAGGTTGATTGTTAGAATTTTTGACTGTTCCATGTATTCCGTAGGTGGCTTCTTTAATAAATTGAATTAAAGAATTTTTGTTATAGTTCCAATATGCGTTTAGTTCGCTTGAAGGGATAAGTTTTTCTAATGAACATTCTATCGTTATTTTTCGGCAGTGGTGCCAGTAGTTCATATAGTCTTGTATTCCTCCTTCTACTTCGTACCAGTCTCCTCCTTGTGTAACTCCAGACTCTGTAATATCATCCATGTATCCTGTGTATTGTTGTCTGGCGAGCTGGACATAAGTAGCGGATACGTTTTCAAGCCATTGTGTATCAGGGTGCGGATTTTCTATAGTTTTCCATGTGTCCCACGGATAGTTCATTACCTCTGCTCCGCCGTGGAAGCTTCCTCCCATAATAAAGTTATGTGCAGATGCGAAGTTCATCATTGCTATTGTTTCGGCTTGCCATGTTCCTGTTGGATTTTGTCCCCCTACTGGGTCTGGGAAATTTCTATTTATATCTTTAGAATTTTCGTTATATCTTTCGGCATTTGCGACGGTTTGATTTTCTATGGCATTATCTGAGTCCGGAATTGTGCGATAAGTTCCATCCGGGTTGATGTTAGGATTTATCCATATTTCTACGTCGTTGACCAGAGCTGTGATGTCTTCGTAACCGGGTTTGTTATAGTTTACAAGTAAATGGTCGGCGAGTCGAAGTAGCAATATCATACCAGTAATTTCGTCTCCATGCATAGTAGAGGTGTAAAAAAATTCGGGTTCGGCTTCTTTATCTTTAACGTTGTCGCTTATTTTCAAGACATACAGCTCGCGTTGGTCGTGAGTTGTTCCGAAACTTTGCAATTTACATATTTCCGGATAGTCTGTTGCCATCTTTTGCAGCATTTCTTGGTAAACTTCGTATATCGGATATTTGTCCCAAGTGGACATCTGTGCAAGCGTTGTCGCCATGACAATATTTTTCGCACTCGCCGAAGGTTTGTCCATGAATTGTATTTTGTATTTGTATTTAGTAAACTCGGCGAGTTCGTCTTCATTAGCATACGCCCAGATGGTGTCATTACGATAGTTATCTATGGAGATGAGTCGGGTTATGGTACGAAGTTCTTTTTTGTTATCTAATTTGAACTTAAAATAATAAATCTGCTGCGCATAAGATGTCGTTGCGAAGAAAAGCACAAAGAGTAAGTATAAAATTTTTTTCATATTGTAAAAATTAAAATTATTTATAATTTCAAGATAGTTATTTTTTCAAATGTTGCATTTAAACATAAATTAAATTAGTTCTTGAAAAGTATTATAAAAATTTTCTTTTTCTTTGATTCCTTTCATATCTTTGTGGTTAAAAATAAGTTAGCATATTTTATGAATTATTGAGGTTAGTGCCAATGTCAGAAAGGTAAAATAAATTTGTGAATGCTAATAAAACATATTGTTGAAACAATGTCTTCAATACAGCTAAAAATTGAAAAAGATATGCTTAAAGTTGGTACTTTCAATTTCTATTTTTATATTTGTCTCTAAATTTATACTAAAGCCCATAAGTAAAATAAAAAAAATAACTTCGGAATTTATAATTTACAACTACTTGATATTCAAGCAAAAGCCAAATTATAATTCTGAATTTATAATTTATAATTTACTTATTGAAAATTATTATAATCCTTAAAAATATGTCCACAGAAATATCTCATATTATTTCAAAAGAAGATTTAAAGCTGTATTCCAGAATATTGTTTTTTATTGAACTCGTTATTTTTGCAAGTATTTATTATCTTACAAAATTTGCGTTTGAGCCGTTTGTAATTTGGGACAGCATATTAAATTTATCAGCTCAAATAAAGGTCATTAGTTTTTTTTCTATAATATTTTTCGGAGGAATATTGCATGAGTTAATTCATGCAATATTTTTCGCGGTATTTAATAAACGAGGTTGGAAAATGATAAAATTTGGTGTAAAAATCAAATTATTAGCATTATACTGCCATTGTTCCGAACCTATTTCTGTAAAACATTACCGAATTGTTGCTGTTATGCCGCTACTCTTCTTAGTAGGTATTACGTTAATATTGTTTTTAGTTACTCAATATTTTTGGTTCATTCTATTATCTTTTTTATTTTGTTTCACCAGCAGTGGCGACTTAATCCTTTTATTTACACTAAGAAAATTAAGCAAAGAGACACTTATAAAAGACCATCATTCCGAAGTAGGATATATTTATATTGCTGATTAGTAAAATTTAAAAAATAACTTCGGAATTTATAATTTACAACTACTTAATATTCAAGCAAAAGCCAATTTATAATTCTTAATTTATAATTCTTAATTTATAATTTATAATTTACTTAATTGCTATTTATTTCTATTTCAAATCCTATAACAAGAATATCATCTGTTTGTACGCTTTCGTCCTTCCACTGGGTTATTCTTTCATCAAAATATTTGCCTTGCTGCTTCATTTCTACTGCTTTTAAATCCAAAATCAATTTGCGTAAATTGTGCTTCATAAATTTGCGTTTAGATTCGCCTCCAAACTGGTCTGTGTAACCGTCAGTGAATAGATAATATTTGTCGTGTGGCAGGATAGTAATTATATTGTTGGTAAAATTTTTCCTGTTTCTGCTTGCATGTATGCCTATCGGCATCTTATCTACTTTAAATTCAATGATTTCGTCTTCTCTAAGTAACCAGAGCGGATTGTAAGCACTTGCAAATTGCATCTCTTTGAGATTCTTGTTTATTATACAAATAACCATGTTCATACCGTCTTTGGAATCGGAGCTTATGTCGTTTTGATTTAATGATTCTATCACATTATGAGAGAGTTTGTCCAAAATATTTGCAGCGTTGATATTAGAATTATTTAATCTGTTCAAATATAGGTCAGATATGTCCTCCAAAAAAGATATGCCGAGCATACTCATAAAAGCTCCCGGAACCCCATGTCCTGTGCAGTCGGCTACCGCAATTAACGAGTAATTAAGTATTTGCTTCGTCCAATAGAAGTCGCCGGAGACAATGTCCTTTGGTTTAAATAAAATAAAATACTGCTCTATCGCCATATTTTTATTAAATTTTAATAATGCTTCCTGAATTCTTTTGGCATATTCTATGCTGTCGGTTATTTGTTTTGTTTGTTTAACTATCTCGTCTTTTTGTTTGATTAGCTCTTTGTTGATGACCATTATTTCACTTTGTTTCTGCTCTAACTCGTCAAAAGCTTGATTTAAAACTGTCGTCGTTGTTTGCAATTCCTCCAATTTTTCATCCAGTTCAATGCTTTTAGGCATCAGCTCGTCTCTTTGTGCGAGCAGCTCTTCTTTTTGATTTAAAATTTCTTCGCGCTGATTAATAATTTCTTCGTGTGCGAGTTTTATCTCGGTGATATCACTGTCCACTGCGATAATCTTAACTACCTTTTCATGTTCTATTATTGGGGTAATACAAGTTTGTGTCCACAGAGTCATACCATTTTTTGTGGTATGCTTATTTTCATAAGTAAAAGATTTCTGAGTTATTTTGCAATTTTTCAAGATATATCCTATCCTGTCATTATTGCTAAAATCAACTATATTTCGTCCATATTTTTTCACAAATTCTTCTTGTTCGTATCCGTAAACTTCTTTGAGAGCTCGGTTAGTCCATTCTAAATTTCCACCTGCATCAAGAATAAAGACCACATTTTGTGTATTACTTGCTACAATAGACAGCTTTTCTAATTCTATATTTGTCTCATTAATAATCTCGTTCACGCTTTTGAGCTCTTCTAAGGTCTCGTATAATTCTACGGTGCGCTCTTTTACTCGTGCATCAAGACTCTTATTAAGTTCTAATATTTCGTTATGCAAGTTTTCACTCTCTTTGGCGAGATAGAAATGACAATTCTCTGGACGATTGAGTCCATTGAAAATAGCGACAGCCATCTGAGTACAGGAACCGTAGCCACATGCCGAACAATTATACATGTCTTTATCTGAAAATTTGTACATGGACTCATATATATTTAGCAGCTCTATCTCGTTGGGAGTTTGAATAGTATTGTTTGCGGAACGGTCAGTATAGTCGCGGTTATATATATTGTGATGCCAATATTTTTCTAAAAGTTGGTCTATTGATTGTTTGTTATCTTCCTGATTTATTTTCTTATAATGCGCCTGCTGATTTATGTTTCGTTGATTTATCCAAAATTCTATTTCGTCTGGGGATTTTTCTACATTCAATGTAAGCGGTCCGGCATTGCAACCGTTTTCACAATTCAAACAGTCTATGAAAAGAGGCTGAAATCCACTTGATATTATCTCCGGTAATTTATCAAGATATTTATAAATAGTATGTACGCCCTCTATTTTCCTTGAAATATGTCTAATATCCGGAACAATGCGCTCTATGGTACTGATTAATCCGCCGGGAGTAGAAAATAAAACAGCGCGCTCTGCCTCAGGATTTTCATAATACTCGTCTTGTAGAGAGTTCAAATCAATATTTTTATCTTTCAAATATTTGTCAATAGATTGATAAGCGACATTAAAATCGCCATACCCGGTCTGTTCAAATTCTCGCTTTTTTGCGTTGCAAGGCGAGATAACAGCAACTTTAAAGTTCTTATATTGCGGATAAAACTCATCTATCATCTTTATAGTGTGCAACATCGGACTGTGACGAGGCACCAAATATTTAATCAATTCGGGACGGTAAATTTCTATATATGTAACAATAGCCGGACATGCTTGCGAAATTGCTATCTTAGGTTTGACAGTAAATATGTACTCAAGATACGATTTAACAGTCAATTCGGCTCCGAAGCTAACATCTAAAACGGCTTTTATGCCCATAGATTTTAACCACGCATTAATTTTTAGGTATTGATTAGGAAAATTAGCCGCGATAGATGGGGCTACTACTGCTACAATATCTTGATTCTCCTGCAATGATGCTATTAGACTATCAAAATCATCTATGAAACTACGCGCCGCGTGAGTGCAGGCACGTATGCAGCTCCCACACGCAAGACACATGTCTTCGTTTATGCTAACAGTTTCGCCACTGACATTGTTACAGTACTTAACCGGACAAATAGTAATACAAGCATGACAATTAACACATTTTTCTTTATCTAAACTGATGACTTTTATTAAATTTATTGCCATATCATTTTTTTTACTTTGTAAATATAAATATTTTTTTGTATTTATTCAAAATATAGCAATAAATATGAAAAATATTTCAAAAAAAAATTTTTATAAAAAAAACTCATATTTAATAATAATTATTATACTTTTGCACGATTTTTAATACAAATAATTTTTCAAAATGGAAAAGATTTTTTACCCTAAGTTTTTTAGTGTAATAAAAAAAGGCATTTCAAAAAAACAAATAGGGACAGATGTTTTATCCGGTGTGGTTGTCGGTATTGTTGCGTTGCCACTTGCTATAGCTTTTGCTGTGGCAAGCGGAGTATCACCGGAGAAAGGATTAATAACAGCAGTAGTGGCAGGTTTTTTAATATCTTTTTTAGGAGGCAGCAGAGTGCAGATAGGAGGACCTACCGGAGCTTTTATCGTGATAGTTTATTCTATTGTAGAGAAATATGGTATTGACGGATTAATTATTTCTACTATATTAGCCGGTATTTTATTAGTTCTTTTCGGTGTCTTAAAATTGGGAAGCTTGCTAAAATTTTTCCCGCATCCACTGGTTGTAGGATTCACCAGCGGAATAGCGCTGGTCATTTTTTCCACACAAGTTAAAGATGCTCTTGGACTTGATATTGCTAAGGTGCCTTCCGAATTTGTTGATAAATGGGAATTATATTTTCAAAGCATGAGCAGCTTCAATCCTATTGCATTGGCGTTGACTATTGCCACTATTTTAATCGTGTTATTTTCTAAACATTTGACTAATAAAGTTCCCGGCTCCTTTGTCGCAATAATAGTAATAACGGCAGCAGTTCAAATATTAGGTTTGAATGTTACTACGATAGAGACTTTCTTTCATGAAATACCGAGTGATATAAATATTACTATTCCGAATATCAAAATAAGTGACCTCTCTCATTATTTGCAACCGGCAATCACTATCGCTTTGCTTGGCGGTATAGAATCGCTGTTGTCGGCGGTCGTAGCAGACGGGATGATAGGAAGCAATCATCGTTCTAATACGGAGCTGATAGCACAAGGAATAGCCAATATAATAACACCTTTTTTCGGTGGAATCCCTGCAACAGGCGCAATAGCAAGAACAGCTACCAATATACGAAACGGAGGACGAACACCTATCTCTGGGATGGTACACGCCGTTACATTACTTTTGATAATGTTGTTCTTTGGTAAATGGGCAAAACTTATCCCGATGTCGTGTCTGGCTGGTATATTGATAGTTGTAGCTTATAACATGAGTGAGTGGCGCTCTTTTATTTCTATTTTTAAATCTTCATGGTTTGATATATTAATCTTGTTATCAACCTTGTTATTAACAGTTATAGTAGATTTGACCGTAGCAATCGAGGTAGGTATAGTTTTATCTTCTTTGTTGTTTATGAAACGAATGTCAGATATAAATAAAGATATCCAACTCAATGTGGACTCCGATGTCTTAGAAGATTACTCTTCCATTCCTCCATACATCAGTATTTATGAAATAAATGGTCCTTTATTTTTTGCCTCCGCCAAACAATATTGTGAGGTCTTAAAAAATAGCGGCTCAAAAAGTAAAATAATGATCATTCGCATGCGAAATGTACCTTTTGTTGATAATACCGGAGTTCATAATTTTAAAGCAGCGTTAAAAATCTTGCAAAATGCTGATACAAAGATTATTCTGTCCGGCGTAAATGATAAAGTAAGAACTGATTTAGATAAAAACCGAGTGAGCTTCCTCATCGGAAAAGCAAATATTTTCAATAATTTTGATGAAGCTTTGCGACATGCAAAAAAAATAGTAGAGAAAACGGCAGTCTATTCAGTGGAAGAATAATTTTTTTTATATAAATTAAAAACTTTTTTATATTTAATATTATTTTTTTACCTTTGCAAATAAACAAAAAATATAAATAAAATGAATAAAGTTGTTAGAATTACATTACAATTAGGTTTATTGATTGTTGCTATTATTTTAGCGTATTTCTTAGTGGAGAGTATTATGCAGCCGATTCGTTTTGATGAGGCATACAGACGCCAGTACGAGATGGTCAAACAACGCTTGATAGAGATACGAGATGTGCAGGTGGCTTTTAAGTACAATCACGGAAATTATACTGCCGATTTTGACTCGTTAATTGCGTTTGCAAAAAATGACTCCATGAAGGTAATAAAAGCTTCTGGCTCAGTTCCAGACAGTATTTATTTGCAATTCGGTCGCGTTAAAGGAGAAGAAGAAGCGTTGAAGTTGGGCATCATAAAACGTGACACAGTAAAAATTAGCGTTCTCGACTCGTTATTCAAACCGCATCACGTGGTAGACTCTTTAAAATACGTGCCTAATACTGGCGGTAAACTTATTGAACTTGAAACTAATATACTGGCAACAATGTCCGGCGTCAATGTATCTGTTTTTGAAGCAAGAGTGCATAATAATGTATTTTTAAAGCACTTAGACAGACAAGCAGTGATAAATCTAAATGACGAAGCTAAACAAAACAAGAAGTATCCCGGATTAAAAGTGGGTTCAATTATTGAAGTTACTAATAATTCAGGTAACTGGGATTGATGTGACGAACTATTGATGTTGTTCTATCTAAGACAAACACAATTTTCTATGACAAAAATATCTAATTATATTATATGAATTATTGTCATAGAAAGTTGTTGTTTTTATTTTAACGTAATTTTTTTTCAATAAATAATTAAATATAATGGAAACTTTTGCCCATTTTGATGAATCGTTCAATCTTAATAAGACTTCTACATACAATTTAACTCTGCATTTTTCTAAGGATTATTATGCGTACGTGTTAAAAGATACGATACGCAAACAGTTTGTCGCTATTAAAAAAGGAGAATATCCGGAACAAAAACGAACACTTATTACAGATAAAATAAAAGATGCCATAAAAAGTGATGTCTATTTGAATAAGAGTTATAAATCTGTGGACATCGTCTTTCGTTCAAATAAGTTCACGCTGGTGCCGACGGCTATTTTTAATAAACAAAATATTAAAACGTATTTTAACTTCAACAACGAGATAAAACCCGAAGATGAAATACATTTTAATAAACTTAATGAAACGCAAGCAGTTAATCTCTTCGTCGTACCTTCTGCTATCACTACTTTCTTAGTTAATAAATTTCCCGAAGTAAAATTCTTTCAACATTCCAGCAATATTATTGAACTGTTAATAGCCGAATCTAAAAAGAGTAACTCCGAATATCCTACTTTTTATATCAACTTCTCAAGAGACGACTTTGATATTATAGCCGTTAAAAAAGGACAGCTACTCTTCTATAACAATTTCTATTACAAGACATGCGAAGATTATCTGTTCTATTTCTTAAATGTCATTAGAAATATGGAATATAATAATGATAAAATTGATGTCATTCTCTCCGGAGAGATAACTCCTAAAATGGAATTGTATCTTAATTCTTACAAATATTTTGCTAACTATAAATTCGCACAAGTAATGAATAATTTTACTTATAATTTTGAGGTAGCCGAACATATTTTATCTAATATTTTATACTAAACCATGAGAATAATAAGTGGAGAAAAAGGCGGACGAATATTCTCGCCGCCTAAGATTTTTGTGGACAGACCTACCACTGACCTGGCTAAAGAAGGATTATTTAACATACTTGCAAATCGTTATGAATTTGCCGAGACGACCATACTTGACCTCTTTGCCGGTACAGGAAGCATAGGATACGAGTTTGCCTCAAGAGGAAGTAAAAGAGTGGTCGCAGTTGATATAAATCAAAAATATGTAGATTTTATCAACCGAACTTATACTTCGCTTTTTGAAGATAATAAAAATTTTATAGCGCTAAGAGCAGATGTCTTCCGATTTATTGAAAAAAATACGCTAAATTATGATATTATTTTTGCAGACCCACCTTTTGACTTAGAACTAACCCCTAATATTCCGGATATTTTGTTTGCTAATAAAACATTGAAACCGGAGACACTATTTATTTTAGAACATTCGGAAAATATGAGCTTTGAAAAACACAACTTCTTTCATGAACAACGAAGATATGGAAAATTAAAATTCTCTTTCTTCATCGCTAAATAGTTTAAAACCAAATATTAACTTTTTATTCTTTAAACTAAAAAACTAAAAACTAATTTATATGAATCAATTAATATTTAAAGTTTTAAAGCAAAGCCATAAGTTAGAAGAATATGATGATTCTACTTTGTTTGCCGATAAATATGATTTCCTAAAAAATCATTTTTTTAACGAAGCCAATTTCACTAACGTGCCGAAAAACTTTGATTATCACAAATTTAAAAAAGACTTTGAACATTGGCTAACTACTACCAAAAAATTAAATCAGGAAACTTCTATATTAGAAGATATTGATTTGATTAAATATCACGACACAAGCGCTATCAAAAATAAATTCGGAATAGGAGGAAGCTTTTATATCTTTTTTTATACTTTTCAAGATGTTTTATTGTATAAAATACAAAGCTCGCAATGGTTAGATGAATTTAGCGTCAAACAAAGTAAATTTAATTTCGCTAAATTAGTGCAAAACGACTATAAAACAGAAATTTATCAATTTATAGAAAAATATATTACAGATAAATATTTTGCAGAAGAAGATTTAAAGAGATATATAGAAAATAATTGCTACGTGGAAAATTTTTCGCAGCACCAAAAAAACTGGTTCTTTTGCAATAAACAACAAGACGAATATTTGCTTGCCGCTTTGGAAATCTCGCAAATGAGAAAAGCACCAATAGATTTTGGGGAGCAGATAACATGGAAATATATTTTGACAACGCATCACTCCTCGCTTATCGCTTTAAATACAGAAAACGAAATAGAAGATATTTTTGAAATATCTAATAAAGAGATGACCGTTAAAACCGAAATAGGTAAAGACCCCGTCAGCGTTGGAGAATATCAATGGCTCTGCTCACGACAAAACGAGAAAAAATATCATGACATAAAAAACTGCGTCCCCATAGAAAAATACAGCCGACTCTACGAAATAGCACGACTCAACTGGTTAACTAAAATAAAAAACAATCAACTTTTTGCTAATGACATATTTAATTTCTTAACCGCAACACGTCAAGACCCTATTGACGAGTTTACGCTGTTTTTTATTAACATAGAAAATATTAACAATAAAGATATTATTAATAAGTTTGCCGAAGAAGATAGACTCATTAATATTATAAAAAAAATATTGAAGAACCAAGAAAGTGCCTCCGCCTTGATTAGCTGGTACGAAAAATGGCATTTCTCTTTAGTTACTACCGTAGCACTTATATACATACTCACCAGAGTCCCAGAAGATACAAACGACTTTAGCAAAATTCTCCCTTTTCACCGCAAAATACGGGAACTTTTTTATAAAGAAGAAAAAGATAAAATAAACAAAATTATCTTTGACATCAACTTCTGTAAACATTTGATTAAGTGTAATGAAAATAAAGAAGCGATAATTCTATTAGAAGACCATCTGAAAAATCTGCCGGATGAAACTTTGTTAGACCTATTGCCGGCTCACAACTTAGACATTACAAGCACTGCAAGCGGACAAACGTTAAAAATAAAAATTCTTGATATGCTCGTACTCGCTAACGAGAAAGATAAATCAGTAATCAATTCGTTGCAACTCGCAATGTTACAGCCACTGGTACGACAACGTCTGGAGCAGCTAATAACCAATTCTTCTGACAATCTAAAAATGCGAGCCGAAGAAATTAAACATCTCTTAGAAATTGGCGGACTGCTGTCAGAAGAAGATATTTATACAGATGAAATATATAACTCGCTAAAAAGAAAAGACATAGAAGACCGTCTGCGACACCCAGCGATGAGAAATGCCTCCACGCTAAATAATTTTCAAACATGGATAGCAACAGTTAAAATTCCAGACTATTCTATTATTAAATCTTATGCCGAGCCACTGAATATTAAAAATTATCCTGAACTCAATAATATTATCTCGGATATTAAAATTGCTTTAGAATTAGAAAAAGTAGAGCCATTCATCTCGCGAGGAGATAAATCCGTAGGAATAACAAGCTTTGAAGCCGAAATACCGTTTATTATCATCGGAGGAGAGCATTTGAATAAAGACTCGCAATATCATCTTACTTCTAACGAGTTCAAATTTGCGCTGGGATTAGAGTTAGCACATCTTTTTTTCAAGCACTCCCGCATAACTGCAAATGATGTGTGGAGAGGAGCAATGGACAAAAGTATTTTCTTAGTAGATGCATTACTTTCTATTTTACCCGTAGTCGGAATATTAGGGAAATCGTTTAGCTATTTTGAAAAACTAAGCTCCTTTGCAGGATTCTTACAAAAAACGGAAAAGATAACGAATATTACTTCTAAAAGTCAAGTCATTTTAAATAGTACCGGACAAGCAGTTAATTTGTACCAAAAAATATCAAAGAAAGAAACCGAGATGGCGCGTGAACAAGAGATGCTTGCCATCTCAAGACTAATGCAATTAACCGCAGACCGAGCAGGACTACTTTTTTGTGGAAATATTAAAGCTGCAGTACGCTCCATGTTCTTAGTATCCAGAAATTATGCCTCTGAACTCCACGTAATAGAGAAATACGGATTAGAGAAATTCATCTTAAAACAAGATGAAACCGGAAATTTCGTAAATCAAGAGTTTTCACTCAGAATAGCGAATCTCTTTTCATTCTATTTATCAGACGATTACGTGACGCTAAAAAATGAAATAAAAATGAAATAAAAAAAAATGAAAAAAAATGAAAAATTCTTGCAAAAAAATTTGGTACTTAAAAAAAAGTTTCTTATCTTTGTAACGTCAAAAATGATAAACAAGTTCACAACAAAAAGATGAATATACAAAAGACAATATACGAAGATCAAGTATCAAAGTTAATATAAAATGGTCCGGTCGTCTAACGGTTAGGACGTCAGATTTTCATTCTGATAATCGGGGTTCGATTCCCCGTCGGACTGCACCATAATCAGTAAGCCCTGCACTAATAGCGCAGGGCTTTTTTGTTGACTATTTTCTAAAATAGCAGAAATAACCACCGATAAAATCGGTGGACTAATAAAAGCAATATTTTACAACTCCTACGGAGTTGATAAATAAAATTAACATAATTTAGGCATCTTTCATAACCGCTTAAAAGTAGTTTACACTTTTTTCTTTGCGAAACTCTGCGAGAAATTGATAATCAAATATTTCACGCAGAGTCTCGCAAAGGTAAAAACGCAAAGTTTCGCAAAGAAGTGTAACCTAATAAATGAAACATGCCTAATTTATTCTTACTTTTTAGGATTACAAATAAATCTGCCCTTTTATTTATCATAAATAAAAATAAATGAAAAAAATTTGCAACTAAAATAAAAAAAAAATATTTTTGTATAGTAAAAATACGTAAGTAAATTATAAATTAAGAATTATAATTTGGCTTTTGCCTGAATATCAAGTAGTTGTAAATTATAAATTCCGAAATTATTTTTTAAATTTTACTAACGTTGGGAAGAAGTATTATTTATGTGTGATAATAAAGTGGTAGCGTATAAAAATAGTGACCAAAATTCAAATTTACTGATTTTTCATATA
>DYQJ01000120.1 GCA_020719345.1 Draconibacterium orientale
AAATAGAAAATATTGACACAGAAACACAAGTGAGAGTCTATCCACAGTTTATTACCGTTGACGAATAATTTATGATATACTACGTAAGTAAATTATAAATTAAGAATTATAATTTGGCTTTTACTTGAATATCAAGTAGTTGTAAATTATAAATTCCGAAGTTATTTTTTTAATTTTACTAATGAGAGAATACAAAAAAACGTGTTAGATTTGATATCTAACACGTTTTAAAACTTTTGTATGATGCTTAGAGTTTAACTATGCTTATTCGTTGGCTTTTACTTCTTTAAATCCTTCTGGTATTTCAAATACACTCTTAACTCGGCTTTCTGAATTTGATAGTTCCACTTCTATGGCTTCGTAATTTATTTGTCCTTGACTTGTAACGGCATTCATTTTTAAAACTAAGTTATCATAAATCCAGTATTGACAGTCAATAGCTTCATTTTTAAAAATATACACGTCACAAGTTTTGCCCATAACCTCTTCGGTACCTATTTTGGTAGCCATTCCGTTTTCTTCATAATACTCAAAGTTACTGTTTATATCTTGTAAATCATCACCTTCTATTCGTTCGTTTTTCACGTAAGTTTGATTTATCATATCTACGGTATATCTATATTCTTTGGTATTAAAGTTTCTGATGTGTCCTTTTTGTCCTGCTACATCTACAATTGCCTCTATACAAAGTTCTTTACCATAGTCTTTAAAGTAAGTGTTTTGTTTAGCAACAAGTTCACCTATGGTAATTTGATACAAAATACTACCAGCTTTTGTGGTGTGTTTTCTGTTTTGTGCATTAATACTTATAGAAAATATTAATAATAAAATAGTTGCACTAACTTTTACAATAGTTCTCATTTTTATAAAATTTTTAATTGGTTAATTCTAATATAGTAAACTCTACTCTTCTATTTTTAATTCTGCCTTCTTCGGTGCTGTTGTCTGCTACGGGTTTAGTAGAGCCATATCCTTTTACAACTAATTGGTCTTTGTTCACACCTTTAGAAATAAGATAATCGGCTACTGCTTTTGCTCTTTTTTCTGACAATTTAGTATTAACTTCTTCAGTACCGATATTATCTGTGTGTCCAGCTACTTCTACCTTCATGGTAGGGTTATCAATAAATATTTGAGGGAGGACATCTAATATTTCGTACGAAGATTTAACAATTTTATCAGAACCTACTTCAAAAGAAATGTTAGCAAACGTGAAGACTAAACCTTTTTCTAATTTTTCAGGGGTAAATTTATATTCGTATTGTTCGCCTGTTTTTTGAGAAGTTAAATCAACTGTTTCACTAATAGGTAGATATCCTTTTGTTTGTACTTCTATTAGGTAAACACCCGGTGTTAGTAAAGTTTTGGCTTCTCCCTTATCATTAGCTTTTTCTTGCACTACCAATTTGTTATCTTTATAGATTTTTACATTACCTTCTACCGCTTTGCTGCTTTTTTTGTCTTTCACACTTACAAGCATTTGTATTTTATCTGCCGGTATTTTATCTTCTTTAGATACTCTACCGGTACATTTACTTCTGCAATGGCAACATTGACAATCATCTTCACATTCATCTATAACTCTTTTTTCTCGGTAAGGTAATCTGTAAAATAATTGTATCTCATTGGTTCGTGATGCAAATTGTGATAAATCGCTGTTATCATATTGGTAAGCATAGGCAATACTATAATCTTTCCAGTTAAAACCGATTGTAGCCATGATATTACCTTGATGTCGGTATCCGATTTGAGTAAAAATAATATTTTTCCATGCTACCTCTGCATTGACGTCAAATTTTACACCAGAGAATTGTGTGTATCTAACCATTGCTGAGGGTTTTAATTTCCAACTATCATTTATTTTCCAGTCGTAAGAAAGTACTGTAATGGTGTGTAAATTAGTTTCATTTCGTTGATATAATTGTGGCATAGCAATAGCAACTTCAAAACCTTTGATATGATATTTTATACCAAATCGTGCGGCGAAAGAAGTAGATTTATTTCCGTTTTCAAGAAACCAGTCGTCAGTAAAGTCTGCAAATTGAACTTTTGTATAATCAAGTCCTTCCATAAAGGTACCGAGATTAAGTCCGAAGCTTAAAAAATGTTCATCGGAGAAAGCTAAATTATAAGCATAAGCTAAATTTAAGTTCGTTTGTGTGTTCAAACCTTGTTTATTTTGATAACCAACTAATCCGAGTCCCATCTTTTTAGCGATATTTCCATATACACCGAAAGAGTTAGCAATTGGCGCTCCGTCAAAACCTGCCCATTGCAGGTGAGAATTTAAGTAGCCAGAATATTTGTATTGGCTAAATGTATAAGCCGGATTATACAAAATCGGATTTTGTACGTACAAATTGTAATTTGTATGGTCTTGAGCTTGTATTTTTATACAAAAAAGAATCAAAATCGCACCTATAATAAATTTTATCTTCATTTTATCTATTTTTAAATGTTATTAAATTTTTTACTAAAATAATTATTCTACTACGGTAATAAAACCTTTGATAATAGTCTCGTCTTTTTTAAACATATAATAATATGTTGCTGCCGGGAGTTGTTTTCCTTCAAACGTAGCATCCCATGTATTATCATAAGGTTTAGCAGTGTAAATAACGTGTCCTAAGTTATTAAAAATAATTAACTCATACTCTGTTAATTCATCTATTCTACTAACTATCCATGTATCATTTTTTCCGTTCTTTGCTAATGACACAAAATTAGATGCCATGATATTAGCGGCAGTAGGGTTTCCTTCTATTGAATTAGAAGTAGTAAAAATTCGTGGATTATAGACACTCGCTGTAGTTAAATATGCTTTATAAGTTCCTATCAAATTGTATTCTAATACCATTACTTTATAATCTTTTTCCTGATTTAATCCTGTTATACTAAGTTTTGTATCAGTACCATCATAAACACAGTACCATCCGGTGCTTCCGATTTGGTCACCTTTTGCAAATGCAGAATTAGCTGCATAAGATTTTCCTTGTTCCGGAGATGCTAATTCTTCTTCTTTTTCTTCTTCTTCTTTTTTGGTATTCTTAACAAAAACGACACAGGCATTGCCTTCTCCTCGTGTCCATGTGAAAGAAAACTTGTTTCCGGAAATTTTTTCAAAACCATATACTGGTACCTCGTCTAATATAATTCTATGTGCTTGGAGATGTGGAACTTGTGCTTCTACTATATTGATATAAGCTTTTGCAGTTGCAGTATTATAATTTTCACTCTCGGTAGGAGTAAATAATACGCTAAGTTCTTGTTCATTACCCATTTCTAATATAGTACCAGCTAGTGGAGTATATGCAAAAGTACCTGGCACGTCTGCGGTTGCATCAAATTGATAATTGCCGAGAGGATTTCCAAAAGATAAATTACTTGGTTTTTCCCATGTAACTACCGGCGTTTTTTTATTTACAGTTATGCTTACTTTGGTACCGTTTTTTTCTGCATAATTAGAGCTTGAAGGTTTAAAATCGGCATTTAATTCATGAGTACCAACAGCTAATATTTCGCCCATATTAGGAGTATAAGTATATGTTCCTTGTACAGGCGTTTTTTTATCTTCTTCTCCTTCCACTTTTTCTATATAATAAGCTTTTGCATTCAATTGATTAGAACTAAGTGCGGTACCATAAATAATATTTGCTGCTGCTTCCCATTCTACGACAATATCAACAGGTATAATATTTATATATACTATTTTAGTAGCGTTAGAATAAGTTGCTTCATCTTCTGGTCTAAAAGTTACTTTTAGTTCTTGTTTACCACCTTGTAAAACAGCGTCCACGTCTGGTATATAAGTAAAATCTCCGTTTACTTCGGTAGTAGCATTTAATTGGTCTTCCGATAATTTCGTTCCCCATGGGATATCAGCAGGATCGCTCCAGCTAATAACAGGATGAATTTTATTACTTATTTTAAACATAAAATCACTTGGAGTATTGGATCTTATTGCGATATTAGCGGTTTGCAACGCTTTAGATATTAAAGGGGTATAAACAATTTCAAAAGTACCTTCTTGGTCTGGTTCTAAAGAAGCAAGATTACCGCTTGTTATTACAAAATTAGCTGCATTATCGCCGGAAGAAGTTATTTTTTGTATTTCAAGTGTTTTATTACCTGTGTTTTTAATATTAATAATCACACTTGTTGCAGTTGCTCCGACTCCTATTTCTCCTCCTCCAGATTCTATGTCATTACCGTTCCATTTTAAAACAATCTTAGGTCCATCTACTTGTGCGTATCCTATTGTAACCAAAAGTATCCAAAAGATACTAATAAAAAAGATTCTTTTCATACAAAATAAATTTATAAAATATTAAATATTAATGATTAATTTTTTAACGTAACTTGTTGCAATTTTTGTTTTTCTTGCTCGTAAATTTCTTGATAATTAGGTACCAATTCTTCTAACATTTGAGTTCTAACCTTCATTTGTGCATCTATTTCTTCGGTTTTTATATCAAGATTTTGTAACTTCAATTCATTTTGGCGTGCAAAAATGACTTCCTCATTGTTATCAATTCCTATTACGGTATTAATAAGTTTTTCACCTTCGTAATCACTACTCTGCCATGCTTTGCCTACTATTTTATCGGTCATTTCTAAGGTTAAATCATTTGGACTAACAGCAATAGCTTTTCCATCTTTATAAGCAACGATATAATCACCTTCTTTAACTTTTCCCAATGTCCATACGGGAACTTGTCCTATGAAACCTACATTTTTACCTTTTAATATATCTGCCTTATTATTAGGAACATTACCAACAAAAGCAGGATTGTGAGAGACAACAAGTATTTGTTCAGCATTTTCAATGTTTTTTGTTATTTTTCCACCAAATACACCTACTACTTCACCTTTCATAATTACTTCGGTAGTATCTAAAAGTGGCAACCATTCGGCATAGTCTCCAAAACGCGAGTCGTATGCAACACCTAAATCCTTGAAATAAAATACATTATAACCTATAATATCAGCTGCTAATATTGCTGTATTAACAATTTCTATAACAAGTTTAGCCCATTTTACCTTCATCCCTAATGTCATAACGGCAGTATATGCTACTTGTACTCCGGCTAATGCAATTGAACCTACTTGAACAATCATTTGAGCCACATATAAAACAGTATTATACAAATAATCTGAAATAAACACTGCTTCTAACGCTGTGTTACCTCTGATACGTCCTTGTAATGTTCCTGAATTATCTTGAAAGGCGACAAAAGTATTTTCATAACTTCTGGTGTCTTCTATTTTTACCAATATCCCTTGTTGTTCCGAATTAATACGTAGTGCATACGCTTCTTTGTCGTCAGCTTCTCCGGATTCAATATATTTTATTGTTACAGCATTATTAAAATAAGCCGGCTTATTAATTTCTACCGAGTCGTTGAGAGTAGATTCTTTGGTTACATTTAATTCGCCTGTCATTTTAGTACTTGATTCGTTATTGACGTTTAATTTGTGATTCAAATTAGTGCGTTCTTCAATCAGCATGTTTCCGGTTGCAGTTATATCACGGTGATATGCATAAGGTACGTAGTATTGTGTTTGATAATCTATTTGAACAAATTTATTCAAAAATTTATCTACGGCTATTTCTACTCTTATATTTTTATTTTTTCCGTGCCAATCTATATTGCGAAAAGCTTCTTCTGTTATAGTGTTCGGACTGTCTTTTGTCGGCACACCTTGACCTACTGCTACGGATATTATGCCGTACTCGTTTGATATTACTTCATGCTCCTCCTGATATTCTATTTTGCTTTGCTCATTGTAAAGAGTAAATCTAACTATCATTTCTTGGTCGGGCAAGTAATTATATTTTTTGGTTGAACTATTAAGCGAATTCAAATCCAAAATAATTGACTGATAATTAAGTCCATGCTCTTGAGCTATTACTTGCGTGATTATGAAAATAGAAAAAAATATAATAATTAATTTTTTCATATTATTAAAAATTTAACAAATTTACTTTTTGATATTATAATTTATTCCCAAAGAAAAAGTACGATTAGTAAACTTAATTTCTTCGTTATCAACGAGATGTCCGTATAAGAGTTCATGCGCTTTTAAAGCTTGGAAATAATCATGCGAGATGCTGAATGCTAATTTTTTAGTAAAATAATAATTTATAGATAATCCACCGTTAATATAAAAAATAGATTTATTATAAGGTTCGGTCTCTTTAAGATTATAAATCAAATTATTAGAATTGTGTGTTACAACCATCGGCAGTTCGTACGCGCAAGCAACTTTAACTCCCACAGTAAACCCGTTCCATACATAAGGCATGACATAAGGTTTAAAAAATTCATAATTCATACCGGCTCTTAAACCTAAATAGTCAAAACTCCACTCATAATAATTATTCAACAATTCGTTACTTGCAACGGCGCCCAAATTTTTATAAGATACATTTACAAAAGCTGTCCACAATGAATTTGGTATTATGTAGCCATAACCAACGTTCATAAAATAATTAGTTGTCGGTCTGATATCATCTATAATTTCTCCATTAGGGAAAGCATACGACAACTTAGAAACTATCTTCCCTGACTCCATACTTACTTGTTGTGCAAAAGAACTGACAACAAATAACAACACTATCAATAAATTAATTACTTTTTTCATTACACTATAATTTTATTAAATTAGACGAAAAATTCTTATTATTTGATTTTATATTCAAAATATAATTTCCACTTTTTACGTTAGCAAGATTTACCGTTATCGTTTGCATGTCGGTAAACGTTTGATTAAAAATTTCTTTACCGGCAACGTCTGTTACTGTCACATAAATATCATCTTCTATTTTTTCTTGGATAAAAATAGAAATATCAGTGATAACAGGATTGGGATAAAAACTTACGGCAAGAGTTTTGGGTTCATTTATCAACGCACTTCCTATAGGTTGTATAAAACCTTGATTTAAACTTATTTGCTTTAAACTACAGCTTCCTATTGGACTTAGCTGCCCCATGCTTTGTTGTACATAATAATTTTTGGAACTTCCTTCTATCATTACACCGCTGCCAGAACTTCCTAATGTACTTCTTAAAACAGTTATATTTTGAGAAGATAAATTATAGGAAATACTTACAAAAAATATTACTGCAAGAGCATATTTGAGATTATCTATTAACTTTTTCATTGTAAAATATATTTATAGTATTTAATTATTAAATTACTCTTTTACCCCGTTTTCTGCCTTATGCTTTAGGTAAACATCAAATAAACGTTGATTAGATGATTTTATCTTATTATCTAAATCTTGCATTTCTTGTTCTAAAGCATTGATTAATTGAGTGTTTTTTTGCATCAATTTTTGCCATTCATTAGTTTCAAGTCCTACTACTGTTAAAACTAATTTCTTTTCCGGTAAAATATTAGAATGCCATGCTTTGCCGATAATTTTTGGCATCATTTCTATTGTTAGATTATCATAAGATACTGCCATTGCAATTCCGTCACCTTTTGCGACTATGTAATCTCCTTGTTTTACAACACCTTCTACCCAGACAGGAACTTGTCCCATGAAAGCCACTTTTTCTCCGAGTTCCACTTCTTCTTCGCTTTTTGGAATATTTCCTAAAACGATAGGAGCTTTTGAAATAACTAAAATTTG
This sequence comes from Draconibacterium orientale, assembly GCA_020719345.1. Classification (GTDB taxonomy): domain Bacteria; phylum Bacteroidota; class Bacteroidia; order Bacteroidales; family DYQJ01; genus DYQJ01. The sequence goes on from DYQJ01000120.1 coordinate 7,640, forward strand.
TTCAGCACCTTCTATGTTTTTACTTATTTTGCCATCGTGAACTCCGACTATTTCGCCAAAAGTAATTTGTTCGTTTACATCTGCTCGTTCCAACCATTCGGCATAGTCTCCCCAAGCTGAGTTATAGGAAACTCCTATATCAGTGAGAGCAAAAGCGTTATATCCTAATATTTCCACACCTAAGGCAATCAATTTCATTATTTCAATAAAAGTTGTTCCGGCGGAGAGCGGGGTTTCTATAAGTGCGAGTACAGAAGCAATAATTTGTGTCGTTAAATTACCAACATAAAGAACATTAGTAAAAATATATTCGGGGTCGCTTGCAGCATCGGCGACAGTTTTTCCAGATATACTGCCAAAATTAGCAGATGTTTCTGAACGTATTCGTGAGTATCCATCAAAAGTTATATAATTGTAGTCACCTGATGTTTGCTCATCTATCTTTATTAACATACCTTGATCTTTTCCTTCTACAACGAGTGAATATGCTTCTTCCTCGTCACCTTCTCGTTCATTATTTATTACAACATAATCATTGAATTGTGTGTCTGCATTTACATTTAGCTGTCCTTCTAATTGTGTCTCTTTTTCTACAGTTAAAGTTCCAGATAAATTGACAGGGCTTTTGCGTCTCACTGTTAGGTTGTTATTCAAATTAGTAGTTCCTTCTATGTCCATCGTTCCGAATGCAGTAATGTCTTTATGAAAAGCATACGGTACAAAAGACAGCTCTTGTTTGTCTATTTCTTTGAAATTTTGTAAAGTTCTATCTAATGAAACCTCCACTGTTAAAACCTTCTGAGTTCCGTCCCAGCTAATTTCTATAAAATCTCTGCCTTCGTCAACCAATTTGGTTCCATCATCAAAAAAAATCTCTCTTGAATGCATTGGAGACTCGGCAGTTATAGTTCCGCGTCCTATTGTGGCACTTAATAAACCAAAAGCATCTGTCTTAGTTTTATGCTCTTCCTGATACTCTATTTTGTCGTTTTTATCTTTAATAGTGAAACGAACAATTAACTCTTTATCTGCAAGATAATTCAATTGTCCATTCGGTGTAGGATTGTCATTATCAAGTATTACGGCTTGATATTGTATTCCTCCTATTTGCGCAAACAACTGAAATGTTGCTAAGAGTAAAATGACCGAAAAAATAAATCTTTTCATATAATCAAAATTATTAAATTATTAATCCTTTAACTTCTTATTTTTAAATTTTCTATTAGTCTTATTGGTATTTGCGTCAATAACTTCTCCCTTATTAGAAATATATTTAGATAATATTTGCTCAGATATTTCCAATTCTTGGGTCTTACCTTCTATATAATTCTCAAGGTCAGCAATTTTTTGTGCATCTTTTTTTAGTAGATAATATATGTCATTATTTTGTAAACCTACAACTGTATTTACAAGTTTAGTATGTTCACCGAGATTAGATTCCCAAGCTCTACCAACAATTCTATTTAAAACATCAACATTAATATTTTCTGGAGATATTGCTACGGCAATTCCATTATTTAAAGTATCTGCAACAATAAAGTCGCCTTTGTTGACTTTACCTTTTACCCAAACTGGAACTTGTCCCATAAAAGCCACTTTTTCTCCGACAGCTTCTTCTTCGGTAGTGCTTGGTATATTTCCCAAAACAGCCGGTGCGAGAGAAACTACCATTATCTGTTCGGCATTATCTAAATTTTTAGTTATTTTGCCACCTTTAACTGCAACAATTTCACCGAAATGTATTTCTTCATTTATATCTAATTTTGGCAGCCATTCGGCATAATCACCGGCACCGGAAGAATAAGATATACCCGAATTAATAAAATAAAAAATCTGGAACGCAACAGCATCTGCCACGAGCATGCCCAGATTAACTGACTCTATTGCAATATCTGAAGGAGATGGCTCTATTATTCCAACGATAATTGTAGCAATTTTTGAAGCTATATTAACTACATACATAACAGAAGTGAAAATATATTCCGGATCCGTATATGTTTCCTCAAAGCTTTGTCCAGTAATACCTCCTTGAACGCCTTCGCCGTCTTCAAAGGTCATATAATTTATATCCCCTGATACTTCTTTTGGGACATCAATATAAATACCTTGATTTTTAGTCTCTATAATGAAAGGACTTGTTGATTCCGATATCCAGAAACCTGTGTTATCTGATTTTATTTTTGCTATATCGTTTATAGTAGTCGGCGCATTTACCGTCAACTTTCCATTTAAATTGCTTTGTCCTTCTACTAACAATTCTCCAGACAAATTGGTCGCATGTCCTCGTCTCACATTTAATTCGGCATTAAATTGTGTTTCGCCTTCTACATCTAAAGTTCCTACTGCCGTTATATTTCTATGATGCGCATAAGGTATAAACACCAATTCTTGCTCTTCAATAACTTGAAAATTAACCAAACTTTTATCTAAAGAAACTTCCACTTTCAGCTGTTTTGGATTACCATCCCAATCAATTTCTTTAAAAGTCCGACTTGTTACAACAGAACTTGAACCATCATCATAAAAAGTTTCACGCGTATAAAAAGGAGAATTATTGGTAACTTTACCTTGCCCTATTACCACATTCAAAACTCCATGTTCATTAGTTTTAACTACATGCTCCTCCTGATAATCTATCTTACCATCGGCTGTTATGGTAAAACGAATTATCAACTCTTTTTCAGGTAAATAATTTTTTTGTCCAGAAGTACTTACAGAATTATTATCATAAACAACGGTTTGATAATTGATGCCATGTTCCTGTCCGAACAATTCAATTATAAAAAAAACAAAAAAGAACAGAATAAATATTCTTCTCATAAAATTTAAAATTTAATTTATTAGACATTTTTTATTTATTAATATTTACAATTCCACCTACAACTGCATCACTTCATTAAATCTAACACAGTCGTAAGCAACTATGCAAAATTATTTATATATTCAACTTTCGTTTGTAATTACAAATTTTCTCATCTTACTGAAAATTTATGTATTACTACTTTGAATAGCAAATCTAAAAAAAAATTAGATATAAAAAACTTTTTTTCACAAAATTTCTATTTTTTTTCATGTAAAATTATATTATACTTATTATCAAATATTTACATTTTAACATAAAATGTTTATTTTATTTGTTAAATAAACTTTTTTGTGATTTTTTATTAAAAAAGAAAAAAATGATTATCTTTGTCTTTGATTAGAAATAAAAAATAATTGACAAATGATAACACAACGCAGATTTTCATCCTATGGTCCCGTGGACACAGAAAGTAATTATTTTGTCGCACGTACAGAATTAGTAAATAGGGCTATTTCTCAATTAGTAGGAGAAAACCCACAAAAAGGTGGACATTTTTTTACTGTCTGGGCGCCGCGACAAAGTGGCAAAACGTGGTT
>DYQJ01000121.1:0-9167 GCA_020719345.1 Draconibacterium orientale
CTTGCTAAATTTCAATCGGTTAATTTTTGAAAAATGTCATACATATTGATATTAGATTCCGATTCTATTTCAGAAAGTGATATTGCCGAAAAGAAAGATTCGGTCAATTTGTATATAAATTCAAAACGTTATCATGACAGATTGAAAATTATATGGGCTGTACCTGAATTTGAGATAATTTTTCTAAATAATAAAGAATTTATTAAAGAATTAACTAATTCAAAAGTAAGTGATGAACTTATTGAAATAGGTAAAGCTTCTCCGAGAAGAACGCTGGAAAAAATATCAGATAAACAACACGATTCATATATAACATTTCTTGATAATAAACAAGTAAACGATGAATTTTATAAAGATGATTTAATTAGAGCAATTGAAGATTACTTGCATAAATAGGTTCTTAAATAATATTTGTAATTTTCACGCAAAGTTGCAAAGTCGCAAAGTTTTAAAATATTGGTTTAATTTGCTTTGCGTCTCTGCGTTTTTGCGTGATAATTAATTTTCCACAAAAATCATTGAGAACTAATAAATAAAGCGTTGAAACGACACCAATGTTTCAATTCAAAAGCTGAATTTTAGCTGACCTAACAATCCCGCAAAATTTGATGCCTATTTTTATACTTCTATCACAAAACAAAAACAAAAAAATAAGATTAATTAAGAAAATAAATAATATTTGCGACAAAATAAATAAATATTAAGGTAATTAAATAAAATTATTTACTTTTGCCAAAAAAATATTTTTATGAACGTTGAACGCATATTACAATATTTATATAAAGTCGTGGACATTATTATTGCGTATGCTCCGAAGGTCTTGCTTGCCATTACTGTCTTGATAATTGGCATGAAAGTAATTCATCTGTTAGAAAAACATGTTCTGCGGCGTTTGGACAAAAGTAAAATTGATGCCACGATAGTTCCTTTTATTAAAAGCTTAATAGAGTGGACTCTAAAGATATTATTATTTGTTAGTGTTGCCTCCATGCTGGGAGTTGAAACGACATCTTTTGTGGCTGTGCTGGGTGCTACCGGCTTAGCTGTTGGCTTGGCTTTGCAAGGAGCTTTAACAAATTTTGCAGGCGGAATACTTATTTTGATGATAAAACCTTATAAAGTCGGAGATTACGTCTCCGCATTAGGTAAAGAAGGAACGGTATTAGAGATACAAATTTTTAATACTATATTACAGACTTTACAAAGCAATAAGGTCATCTTACCGAATGGACAAATTCTTAATACCGAGATAATTAACTATACTGCCTTAGGCAAACGCCGCATAGATTTGACAATTGATATATCTTATAAAGCGGACATCAAAAAAGCACGCGACATTTTATTAGATACGATGCTCGAAGATTCTCTAATTTTAAGTGAACCTGCACCTTTCGTAGGCGTGTTGAATTTGTCAGACAGCAGTATAACTTTAGCCGTTCATCCACATTGCGCACCGGATGACTATTGGACAGTCTATTTTAGAACTCTTGAGAAATGTAAAATAGCGTTAATTAATGGTGGCATAGAAATACCATTTCCGCAGATGGAGGTTCGTATCCTGGCTGAGTAAATAAATGAACAATGAATAATTTTAACTAAAAAAATATAAATGGAAACAAAAACTAATCTTCAGAAAATCGGCTTGGTAACCGCAGTGACCTTAGTGGTTGCTAATATGATAGGTACCGGTGTTTTTACCAGTCTTGGTTTTCAAGTACTTGGCATTCCGCATGCTTTTACTATTCTTATGCTTTGGCTAATTGGTGGAGTTGCTGCTCTTTGCGGCGCTTTCACGTATGGTGAACTCGGCGCCAGATTTCCTCGTTCCGGCGGCGAATATCATTTTCTAAGTAAAATATATAACCCTTTTCTTGGGTTTCTCTCTGGTTGGGTCTCTTTTGTGGTGGGTTTTACTGCCCCGATAGCAGCGGCGGCGATGGCAGCAGGCAGGTATAGTTCACGAGTGCTGACCGATATAAATATTATTTCGGCTACTAATCAAGAGCTTGTGATGAAGCTCGTTGCTATAGTTTTGTGTATTATTATTGCGTTGGTGCATTTGAATAAATTAAAAACTATTAGCGTGTTTCAAAATTTTTTCACTATATTAAAAATCACTTTAGTTTTAGTCTTAATAATTTTCGGTTTCTTTGTGAGCTCGCCGCAGACAATAAGTTTCATGCCTTCGGAAGCAGCTATTGATATGATATTCAGCAGCTCGTTTGCTATTTCGTTAGTTTTTGTTATGTATGCTTATTCGGGTTGGAATGCTTCATCTTATATAGCAAGTGAAATAGACCGTCCTCAAAAAAATCTTCCGCTCTCTTTGTTTTTGGGAACTTTAATAGTTATTTTATTATATGTTCCGGTAAATGCTATCTTCTTACATACAACGCCAATAAGTGAAATGATGGGACAAGAAGAAGTAGGTTACATCGCCTCTTCTTATATTTTTGGAAAAATAGGTGGAGTAGTTATGGGATTATTAATTTCTGTCGGATTAATCTCCGCTATCAGCTCTATGACATGGGCAGGTCCGCGGGTAATACAAGTCATGGGTGAAGATTATCGTTTCTTCAAAATCTTTTCAAAAAAGAATAAGAACGAAATTCCCAGCTTTGCCATATTGATACAAACAATATTAGTTATCATTATGATTATTACTTCTACTTTTGAGACTGTAATTTATTATATCGGTTTCACTTTAACGTTATCTTCGTTTTTGACAGTTTTAGGGATTTATATAGTTCGTTTTAGAAAAGAAGCAACTACCGCAATTTACAAAACCTGGGGATACCCGATTACTCCGGCGATTTATCTTTTTGTCACTGCATGGATGATGGTTTATGTTATAAAAGAAAAACCTATTGTGGTGTTATTCAGTTTTATAACTGTTTTTATTGGCGCGATAGTTTATTTAATTAATAAAAATATTGAAAAAAATGAGAGAAATAAAATTTAGTTTAATTGTTGTAATAACTTGTGTAATATTTTCGTGTGATAGCCAAAATGCTAATAATCAACATAAAAATAAAGAAGAAGTAGTAACTATTAAAGATAGTATAATAACTGCCAAAGATAGTGTGATTGACGAGAAACTTGATTTGTCAAAATACGACCGTTCCATAAATGATATATCTTTGTGGCTCGCAGGTATGTCGCAAGATTCTCTGGGAAAATATAAAATTTTGGAAAAAAGCGTGGTTTGGCAAACGTATCATAACGAGATGAATTTAGCTTTTGAGAAGCTTCGCACTAATCGTATTCCTGTGTTAGAAACATTTAGAGAGCAGGAGCTTGTAGAAGCTAATCAAGATATTAGAACGCTTTTTTATCCGTATAGTGGTCCGGACTATCCGCATGCACGAATATTTTTTCCTCAGGCAGACACTATAATTATGGCAGGTTTAGAGAAAGTAGGTGATATTCCCGATTTCTCAAAATTTACAGATGCGCAGCTGAAATTGTATTTTTCTAATATAGTGAAATCATTGAATGACATCTTAAAATGGGGATATTTCATTACCAAAAAGATGAAAGAAGAATATGCTGGCGAAGCCGAAGACAAAGTTAACGGAGTGATGCCTATTTTTTTTGTGTTTCTTACCCAATTTGAATGTCAAGTTTTAGAAATCAAACGTTTTAACTTAGATAAAGAAGGACAGATAGTAGCAATAAAAGATACTGTCGTATATAAAGACTCGCCACTTGATAAAGTAGTCAACGGTATGCAAATAAATTATATAGAAAAAGGCAGCGAAAAAGTAAAAACTATCTATTATTTTTCGCATGACCTGGACGAATACATGCACGGCTACACACATGAGTTCATTAAATTTATGAATAAACAAGACGTGAATGTTACATATATGAAAGCTGCTTCGTATTTAAACATCTGGTTTGGAATAGTAAGAAATTATATATTAGATAATTCCGACTATATTTTCCAAGACGACTCAGGAATACCTATTAAATATATAGACACAAAAAAGTGGGACATACGACTTTTTGGCGCTTACACAAAAACCTTAGATATGTTTAAAAAATATTATCAAGACAGCTTAAAAACTATGTATGCCGAGAGTAAAACCGTAAAAAAATTGAACTTCGGAATAGGATATAACGGTACAATCGGCGAGGCAAATTTACAAATATTTGTTAAAAAGAAATGAAAAAGTATTTAAATATTGCGCTTCTCATGGTAATGCTTACTTGTCAAGGAGTTTTTAGTCAGAGAGTTGATAACAATAACTTCTTGCTAAATCTCATGCAAACGCGTCCTCAATATTTTGCCGACATTATAAATAATTCGGCAAAATATAGATTGCAAATTATTTATACACAAATAGATAGAGACTCATTAGGGAAGGCACATTTTACAGATTATTCGTATCGTTTGAATAATAAAGAATATTACTATGTTGCAAGCGTGATAAAATTACCGGTAATTGCGATGTCATTAGAAAAATTAAATCAAATAGAAGGAATAGATAAATTTACCAAGATGCAATTTGAGAAGATAAATTGTCAAAACGCTTTATACACAGATACTACTTCGCAGGACAGCTCGGTAAGTATTGCGCATCTTGCGAAAAAGATTTTAATATTAAGTGACAATGATTCTTACAATCGGCTGTATGATTTTCTGGGACAAGAGCATATCAACAAAAGACTATGGGAGCTTGGATATACCGATTCGCGAATTTTCAAACGGTTTTCTAATTGCAGCGAAGCGGAAAATCGGTCTACGTGTCTTATCAATTTTTATGATTCGGAAGATAGCATTATTTACACGCAAAAACCTATTTTTTCGGACACCGTAATTACGGGAGTTCATCCTTTTCCTTATCTTGGAATCGGTAATTATGACGACAAGACGCGCAAAGTTGTGCCGGGGGCTCGCAATATGAACACCTCTACATACATGACATTAGAAGATGTGCATAAAATAATGAAGACGATATTTTTTCCCGAACTTTTTTCGGATAGTGAAAAATTTGATTTAACCGATGACGAACTTGATTTTATGCGAAAATATATGGGGATTTTGCCGCGCGAGTCGCATTACCCTAATTATAGTCCATACAATGTTTATTATGACTCGTATGTAAAATATTTCTTATTAGGTAATTCAACCGACAAACTTGCAGATAGTATAAGGATTTTTGACAAAGTAGGCATGTCGTTTGGTTTCATGTGTGACTTCGCATATATTGTTGATTATGAAAATGATGTGGAATTTTTCCTCTCCGCTATTATTTATACCAATAAAAACGAAATACTAAATGACGGAATTTATGAGTACCGAGAAGTAGCATTACCGTTTTTTGAACAATTTGGAAAACTTATTTTAGACTACGAGATTAAGCGGAAAAAACAATTTCTTCCAGAATTATTAAAATATGATTTTTCTAAAGAATAATCTTTTTTTCTACAAAAATAAAATAAAATTATTATCTTTGCATATAAGAATTAAGAGATATGACAGTACTAAAAAAAATAGACTACAATGAAGATAAAATCATACAAAATATTTATATGTTTTGTGATTTGTGGTGTGAACGTTGTGAAAAGAAAGAATTTTGTAAACTTTACTTATTAGAGACTGTTTTTAAAAAGAGACGGAAGAAAAAGCAATTAAAGGGCATGCAAGATTTTGTAGAAGATGTTGTTGACTTTATAAAAAATGTCATCCGTAAAGATTTTCCTACTACTGATGACGAATTCGCACTCATAGAAAATAATTCTGTATATTCTCAAAAGATAAATGCTGAGGATATAGAACTTACTTTTATAGATACCGCAGATAAATATGTGCTTGAAGTAGTGGATTTTGTCGCTAAATTAGAAAAATTTTTCCAAGAGCAAGAGCAGGAAATATATAGAAAAATAGACCTCGACGTAGAAATAAGTGTAGAAAAACTGGAAACCGACTTTAATAATCTCGTAGAAGCGGTAGACATATTAGCTAACTACAATAACATGATATCTTTAAAAATTGACCATTTTAATTCAATCATAAAATATGACACACAAAAAAGAATATATGAGCTGCATGGAACAGCAAAATTGTTTCTTGTCACAATTCAAAAATGTTATAATTCTTTTATGGTCATTTACAATATGTTTCCCGTATTGATGGACGACATGATTTCCTCACTTGCACTAATTCAAAAAATAACTCGCGAGATAAATGAGATTTTACCTTCCGCAAAATCTTTTCTAAGACCAGGATTTGAAGACATAGATAAAATATATCATTAAGTTAAGCAAAAATTGACAATACATAATTGTGGATATAAGAATAGTAAGTAATATACAAACTGCTTGTATTCTAACGTTTTACAAGTAGTTTGTGAAATTTAAGCAAAACCTAATTAAAATTTAAAATAATTACTAATTTTGCAGAAATCAAATAAATTAATTATATGAATACAGATAAAACGCTGACATTAAGCGAAGTTGCAAGTCAATTAAATATGGGCATTTCAGATATTGTGCTAAATTTTAAAAAAACAGGTATAGATGTATCTGAAAATCACAAAGAAAGAATTTCAATTCCTCAATTTGAAACGTTAAAAAAAGAAATAGAGCAAATTCAATATATAAAAAGAATTGAAATAAAAAGTCTTTGGGGGACACACAATGTTGAATGGGATTTAGATGAGAAAATCAATATATTAATTGGCGATAATGGGAGTGGCAAATCTACCATTATCAATTTAATTAATGCTGTTATAAATGAAGGGCATAGTGAAGCCGACAATAAGAGTAAATATGCTTATCTATTCGATGAAATTATTATTACTTTTGATAATGGTAGAATCCTTTTTTATAAAAAAGTTGCCAATAACAAAGAAAAGCTAAATGAAATGCTTGATGATGTTCATAATACGGTTGAACTTTCAAAAAACATAATGGAAGAAGCAAAAAAGTATCTGAAAAAAGAACCGTTCAAAAAATTTCGTTTAGAACCATTTAATGTTGAATTTACAAGTGTTGGTGGTGGTTATTGGGCGACCAATATTCCCAAAAAAGAAAGAAAAAATATTATTGATTTAATTGATGTATTAAGGATAAGCACATTTGATGATTATTTAAAAGATTCAAAATTAGTTGAATACACTTCAAGAGATGCGCATATTAATACTGAATTAGATATAGAATTACGTAGAGTTAGTTCTCGTTTTACAAGTTACCAGTTTAAGTTGAAAAAGCAAGAAACAGAAAAAATTGCTCAAAACGAAAATCAAATAAAAGAATTAGCGAGCAAGGATTCTGCTGACTATAAAGAATTAGAAAACCTTCGTTTTAACTTGAAAGAAATTGACCAAATAAGAACAGATATTCATAAACGAAAAGAAGACTTTATAAAAATAGTTAACAAACTTTTTGAAAATAGCACATTTCCTGAATTAAATAAAACGATTGGTTTTGATGAAGATAATGACATTATTTTTATTAAAGAAGATAAGCATACAATTCGTTTAGACCAATTATCTTCCGGTGAAAAGCAAGTTCTCTTGATTTTATTAACTGTTTTATTACAAGAAGATAAAAAAGGAATACTATTAATGGATGAACCAGAAATTTCATTACATCTTAGGTGGCAGATTGAATTAATAGATACAATTCAAAGATTAAATCCTAATTTGCAGATAATTATTTCAACACATTCAGCCGGTATTTTTAAGAAAGCAAAATGGGACGATAAGACCATTGAAATTGCACGTTTATTTAAAAAATCTAATAGCCAATAACATGAGAGAATTATTAGATAGCGAAAATAATCGCGCTGAAAATCGTCTTTTAGGTGTTGATATTAAAGCCTATGTTGAAGGTAATCGGGATAAAGTGTTTTGGTCTAATATTTTTTATGAATTTGCACCATCATTGAAAATTATTTTTATCTCAGAAGACGGCGTAAAAAATGTAGAAAAACGAATAGAAAAGATACATGATCAATACGAAATTGCTTGTCTTGATAGTGATTTTCATAGGTATATTGTAGAAAATGCAAAATACGATAAACCTTTTGTTTTTCAGACTTATACATATAATATTGAGAACTATATGTGTGTACCCAAGCATCTAAATTTTATTTGCAAAGAAACAACACAAGTTAATGAAATTGGTTTTGACTTTAATATTTTTTTAACCAATTATTCAAAAGTAATCTTTCCCTTCTTCGTCTATTTTATTCATTACAAACTTAATAATCAAATATTTCCTTATAATTTTAATGATAAAATTCAAATGAGCAAAAAATGCAAGATTGAAAATAACGGAGAACAGTTTATCAATGAACTAATTTTACAAATTGAACCGTTGCTAAATGATTTAAAAAGCAGAATACCAGAAAAAGACCTTGCCAAGACTATGCAATATTTAGAAAATCTGAAAATCATTGATAATGAAGTGTTTTTATATATTAATGGTCATGATTTAAAGGATATTGTTATAATGGTTTTTCTAAAACATATTGTTGACAAATTAATTGGAAAACGTTTTAATGAACTGAGAAATATTACAGATATTCCTACCCAAGAAAGAGAAATTAATGAATATCGAAAATTCTTAGACCATAAAGAAGTTAATAAAGAAGGCGAAACAGATATTAAATATGAATCTGCACATAAAAAACTTAATACACTTGTAACATCTTCATACTTACATTGTTTAACGGATAATACTGTTTTTCATGTTAATACAATTAAACAAAAAGTAAAACTGTTAGCAGATTTACATAAATAACTAACTTCGGAATTTATAATTTATTTATCAAAAAATATTTGTTTTTATTATTTTATTTTTATTATTTTAAGTGCTTTTTTACAAAAGATTTTTAATAAATTGGTAGCGTAAAATAATGGTGACTAAACACGCTATTTATTTTATTTTCAAGTACTTATAAAATTCGTTTATTTATAATTTTGTATATACATTTTAAATGTTATATTATTGAAAATCAGATATATAAAAAAATATTTGTATATATGAAAAATCAGTAAATTTGAATTTTGGTCACTATTTTTATACGCTACCAACTTTTTACAACTCCGTAGGAGTTGCATATTAATAACCACCGATAAAATCGGTGGCTTAATAAAAGCAACTTTTTACAACTCCGTAGGAGTTGCATATTAATAACCACCGATAAAATCGGT
>DYQJ01000121.1:9267-10932 GCA_020719345.1 Draconibacterium orientale
GGCTTAATAAAATCAACTTTTTACAACTCCGTAGGAGTTGCATATTAACTTTTTACAACTCCTATCGGAGTTAAAAAGATACAAATAATTTACTTATATGTTTAGCATTACTTTTTTATGACTATCTTAAAATAAGGTAATAAGCTTTTTGCTTAGTGGATTTTTCAATTTTTTTAATAAGTTAAAAAAATAAAAAAGTTTTTTGATATTTTTATAAAAAAATATTATATTTGCCGAGTAAAAAAATAAATCTTAAAAAATAAACTATGTTGCTATCTCACAAATCTATACGTAAATATAAATCTGCTGCTGTTTCGGAAGAAATATTAAAAGATATATTACTAAGTGCCATTCGCGGCTCCAACACCGGCAATATGCAGGTGTACAGCATCATCGTCACACGTGACGCCGAGATGAAGAAAAAATTGCTTCCTCTCCATTTCAATCAAAAAATGGTCACTGAAGCTCCTGTCATATTGACATTTTGCGTTGATATTAACCGATTTAATAAATGGTGCGAAATGCGAGAAGCCACACCAGGATATGACAACCTATTATGGTTTTACAATGCTACAATTGACGCTACAATCGCCGCACAAAACGCATGTATCGCCGCAGAAATGCACAAACTCGGTATTTGTTATCTTGGAACAACTACTTATATGTCCGAAAAAATTAGCACCGTTTTAAATTTACCAAAAGGAGTAGTACCAGTAACAACCGTAGTACTCGGATATCCTGATGAAAATCCCGAATTAACCGACCGTCTCCCATTAGAAGCAGTAGTTCATTATGAAACGTATAAAGATTATTCGCAAGACGAAATAAATGAACTATATAAAGAAAAAGAAAACTTGCCATTAACTTTAAAATTAATACAAGATAACCAAACTGATAATCTCGCACAAATTTTTACTAATAAAAGATATAAAAAAGAAGATAATATTTTTTTCTCCAAAGAATTTTATAATTTTGTACTTAAACAAGGATTCAAATTAAATTAATTAATCATTTTTAAACTGGTTTACTATGAAGAAAATCATCTTAATTTCGTTGTTGTTTTTATTCACTGCGTTAGCGGTGAAAGTTGATGCGCAAAGTAATGCGATAGGTATTAGAATGGGATACTATAATGGACTGACTTTTAAACATGGAATGGGAGGACAAAACAATCTGGAAATTTTAGCTACCTGGTACGAACGTTATGGCTCATGGTCAGCAACTTTTCTCTACGAATGGCAACAACCACTAACTGCTCTTGGCATTCCTAACTTAGACTGGCTAATAGGTATAGGAGCGCATATAGGACAATACGATTATGGTAGGTATTATTATAAGTATGACAAAAATTACTATAATGATCCTACTTATCATGCAGACCGTAGGACTTATTTTGGCGCCGATTTAATTTTAGGGTTGGAATACAACTTTCCAAGTGTTCCATTCAATATCAGCTTAGACTGGAAACCGGCATTCAACTTCGGTTACGGACATGGCTGGGATGGAATAGCACTTTCGTTTAGATTTAAGTTTTAATTTTACTGACTTACCATAAATTTATTTGTGGGAAGTTTTTTGCCTACTTTTTTATTGCGTTCATAACTTTTTGGTAGCGTAAAATAATGGTGACTAAACACGCTATTTATTTTATTTTAAAGTACTTAT
>DYQJ01000122.1 GCA_020719345.1 Draconibacterium orientale
TTTTAAAAGATAAAATTATTTTAAAATCATATACTAAAACTTTATATGCAAATTATACTATAAACGGCAACTTGCCAAAGTTTAAAACTTTGGCAAAGTTTTAACAAATTGATTAATTAATCTTTAGAATAGATAATATTATTTAGTTTCTCTATCTGTTTTTGCTGGTCTTCTATCTGCTTTTGTTGTTCTTTAATTGCTTCTATCAATACGGGAATCAAACTAATGTAGTCAGCCGAGTATTCGTCTTTTATCTTGTACAATAATTCGGGCATGCTTTTTTGTAACGAGGTTTGTTCTATTCCGTACATTGTTTTGGAGGCATTGTCTTTTTCTTCGTTCCACGTAATTCCTTGTATTTGTTTTATTATCTCTAATGGATTTTCTATTTTCAAATAATCTTTTGTGTCGGCATGAACTTTTTTGACAACATTATCGGCAGTAATAGTTCCGGATACATAGGTATTTCCATTGTTATAAACAATAAAAGCATCATTTCTGACCGTAGAACTTGTTCCGTTACCTATCACAAATACCGGCTCATTTATTGTCCATGTAGTTTGACTGGCGCCGAATGTAGAATTATATTGTCCTATGACAGTCATCGCATACGCTAATGTTTGCAATCCCTTGCCAAGTGCATTAGAAGCCGGCGCTTGAACATCATTTTGATAACCTGTAGCAAAGCCATACATACTAAAGCTTCCAATGGTTTGATTTTCATATCCTAATGTGGTAGAATAGTCGCCTTGTGGTTGATTGTATCCGCCTATAGCGCAAGAATAGTCACTCTCCGTAATATTCCCTATTCCCGAAGTTAGAGAATGTGTGCCGTTTGCAGCGAGATCGGTATTATTGTTTTCGCCTATTACAATGGAATTGAATCCGCGTCCAGAATTCCCTTTTCCAATGATTAAGACCGAGTTAGCAAAAGCAGTATTATTTTGTCCATAAATGATAGAGTTAACTGCAGCTGTTTCGGCGATATTATTTGTTCCAAAGACTGTCGAGTTGGTTGCTTTGGCGCTGTTTGTACTTCCCATTGCAAAGGCGGCTTCTCCACTTGCTATATTATTTTCTCCAAAAGCAACGGAGTAATTACCTATATATGCGCCGTCCCATTGTGTTCCGTTTATTGCGCCGGCACGAAACGAAGCATTAGTAGGATAAAACATCATTCTACTGCCGGCTCCGAGATTATGATACAAACCTCCGGAGTAAGTTCCTGAGAATAATACTCCTTTTCCGGCAGGTAAGAGTCCATGTATTCCGTCAGAAGCGGTGTTTGTACCGATAGCGACATTTTTGCCACCATCATAAAAAATCAGGTTAGTACCATCTTTCCACAAAGTGGACATGTTGACTTGATTAGTCCAGCTGCTACCATTCCATGTTATGATGTCGTTCAGCGAAGGCGAAGCAGCAATATTAAAATTAGATATATTATTCAATGTTATACTACTATTCTTCCAGCTGTTTGTAGGGACATCATATTTTAAAAATTGATTTTCCGCTAAAAAAGAAATACTTACATCACTAAGATTAATCAGCGCGCTACTCCCTGCGGAGACATTAGCGTTAATCCATTTAGTGCCATCGTATTGCAATACTTGCGTACCGAAGAGAGTGTTTATTTCCACATCTGCCAGATTGCTAAGAGTAAACGGTAGTTTATCATTGGTCATCGCTATATTGTTTGCTACTTCAGCACTTTGCGAGACAATAGAATACGGCACAGATTGAAATTTTGTTGTTCCCATATCTATTAGTCCGTTAATCATAGATGCGTTTCCAAAATCTACTCTTACTTTTAAATAATATTGATTCGCTTCAGTGACGTCATCCCATTTAATATCTTTAAAATTAGAAATAGTACCGTTATACGTATTTTGTCCGCTGCCTATTTCTACCGAAAAGAGTCCGAACTCGTTTGTCGTAGGAGTATGCAGCTCCTGATAAATGGTATTGCATTTATTGGCTATGCAGTTTTCACCTTTCAATATACTTACTTCTAAAATTATCTCTTTGAAAGAGATTGCCTCGCCGAGATTATTTCTGGCTACGGCTTGATAGTTAAAATACGAAGGGATATTTTGTGCTTGTGAGTAATGAAAAATCCCTGATAACAATAAAAAAGACAGTAAAATAGTTAATAACTTGATTTTCATAATTATATAGATTATTTTTTATTTACATTAAATTTTAAATAGAATATACTACAAAAATCATTCTATTTTTTACATTTCTGGGATAATTTTCATAAACTAAATAATTTGTTACAAATATTTCTTAAAATTTATCTAATTCTAAAAAAAAAGAAAAAAATATAAAAAAAAATCTTAATTATTTATAAATAAATTTTAAATTCGCATGTTTTAATTTCTTTAATAAAAATAATAATAACTTTAAACTAATTTTTATGAGAAACATGATGTTGATACTTGCATTTTTGGGTTTGTTTGGGATGCAAGTTTTTGCACAGAAGCCTATCTCGGGTACCGTTACAAGTGCCGATGATGGTACTACCCTTCCGGGCGTTTCTGTGGTAGTGAAGGGGACGACTGTTGGAACGGTAACAGATTTTGACGGGAAGTATAATTTGAATGTTCCTGCTGGAGGGACAGCGCTTATTTTCTCTTTTGTAGGGATGGCGTCGCAAGAAATAACTATCGCCGGCAGTGTTGTAGATTGTCAGTTAAAATCTGATGATGTGGTATTAGAAGAATTTGTTGTAACAGCAATCGGTATCAAACGTGATGAGAAGTCGTTAGGTTACTCGGCTACCCGCGTTGGTTCTGAAAATTTTGAAAAAAGCTCTAACTTAGATGCTATGAACTCTTTGCAAGGAAAAGTTGCCGGAGTGTCTGTGACATCTGCCGGAGGTATGCCGGGTGCTTCTACTAAGGTAATTATTAGAGGTTACAGCTCGTTGAGTGGTGGAAATAACCCGTTGTACGTAGTGGATGGAGTGCCTATTGACAACAGCAGTAGAGTAGGTGGTGGTGAAAGTACAGGATTAGATTTTGGGAACCGAGCAAATGACATTAATCCTAATGATATTGAATCTATGACCATTTTGAAAGGTGCAGCTGCAACAGCTTTGTATGGCTCACGTGCTGCCGGAGGAGTTATTGTTATTACTACAAAGTCAGGTAAAGAAAAAAGTGCTATGACCGTAGAATATAATACTTCTATTTCTACTTCCGATGTACTTCGCCTTCCACAAATGCAAAATACTTATGGACATGGTTGGGATGGACATTATGTTCCGGATGAAAACGGCTCTTGGGGACCAGAATTAGACGGAGTTGTCAGACCTTGGGGACGTATATACATTGACCCAGAAACAGGTATAGAAACTCAAAAAATTCGCGAGTTTTCAGCTGTGGAAAATAACATGTACGAGTTTTACGATTTCGGAAAACAAATTTCCAATTCGGTAAGCTTGACCGGCGGTACTGACCGTTCTTCTTATTATGTTTCGTATGGTAATACAATGGCAGACGGAATCGTGCCTACTAATGTAGACCATAACGTAAAAAATACTTTAAAATTTAATGCTTCTAATCAAACTAAACGTTTAACTTCTACTGTATCCGGTTCGTATGTAAGACGTGACGGTAGTCTTAACCCTGACGGAAATGGAGGTACAAGCGCCGCTGCAAATATCTATTCGGAAATATTGCAAATTCCACGAAACTTCTCTATCGTTGAATTTATGGAATACGAAAACGATCCTTTCAATAATATAGATTATTATTTTACCCCGTATGCTGCAAATCCTTATTTCGCACTGAACGAAAACAGAAGTGAATTCTTTGAAAATCGTTTCTATGGAAATATGTCGTTTGTATATAAAATTAATGATTGGATTAATGCAACTTACAGAGCCGGTGTAGATGCATCTTCATTTAGCAGACATGAATGGGAAGCATTAGTAAGATTTACTCCTGGACTACCTATGATATCAACAAGTGCAACACCAAATCCTGGAGTTAACTTAAACGAAACTCGTACTACTACGACTTATAATCAAGACTTCTTGATAACAGCTTCGCGTGATATTAATAAAATAACAATAAACGCTATATTAGGATTTAACTCTTTTTCTTATTCATACAACTTTTTACAATCTCAAATATCCGGACTTGTTATTCCTGAATTTTATGATATAAAAAATAGTACTGCTCCTCCTTTATCCAACTCTAATATCACTATGAAAAGACAATATGCTTATTTTGGAAGTTTGGATGCTGACTATGGTGATTTTGTTTATTTAAACTTAACTGCTCGTCAAGAATACTCTTCTACTTTGCCGATAGACAATAACAGTTTCTTTTATCCTTCAGCAAGTGTATCGTTCTTAGTAGATAAATTAGTGCCTGCTGTAGAAAAATATGCAGACTTAATGAAGGTTCGTTTTAGCTGGGGAAAAGCAGGTAACGACGCAAGTCCTTATTTGATACATCCGGTAATGACCGCAGCAAGTATTTATAACCCTTACGGAAATATTGAGTTTCCTTTAAATGGTGTAGGTGCTTTCGAAAAAAGTAATGTCATCGGTAATCCAGATTTAAAACCTGAAATTACTACAGAAATGGAAATCGGACTTGACCTTAGATTTTTCAAGAACCGTTTAACTTTAGATGCTTCTTATTATGACAAAGTATCAGATGGACAAATATTATCTATAGACTTGGCGCCATCAAGTGGTTTCTCTTTTCAAGTAATAAATTTTGGTAAAGTTCAAAACAAAGGATTAGAATTATTGGTTGGAGTAACACCAGTTAAAGTATCTAAATTTGAATGGAATATTATAGTTAATTACACTAAGAATCAAAGCTTAGTATTAGAATTACCCGAAGGTGCTACCGAGCAAATATTATACACGCTAAGCTACGGTGTAGACATGGTTGCCATAGAAGGACGTCCACTTGGAATTATTCGTACTGCAGACTACTTAAGAGTAGAAGGAGATGATAAATTTCAAAAATTAGGATTTTCTGAAGCACCTATTATAGTAGATGCTAAAGGATTACCTAAATCAACTGACGATTATAAAGAAGTAGGTGATATTAATCCAGACTATGTACTCGGATTAACTAACAGCTTTAAGATAATGAAAGATATAGATTTTTCTTTCACATTGGATTACAGACCAGGCGGAGTATTCTATTCGGGAACAGCTGATTTACAATATTTTGTTGGTAATGCCACACAAACTACTTACAATGAACGTCAACCTTTTATATATCCGAACACTGTAAAGTTAAATCCTAATTATAATCCAGAAAATCCTAAATCGTTAGAATATATAGAAAATGATACTTATATAGCAGGTCCTAATATTGGCGACTATTATTATCACTCTTCTAATACCATAGCTAACAGATTACGCATATTGCCTCGTGATTATTTCAAAGTAAGAGATATTTCGTTGAGCTACACATTGCCTTCTAAGATATCTAAGCAAATAAAGATGCAAACCGTACAACTCGTGTTATCAGCTAACAACGTGTGGTTGTGGACACATCCTGATAATAATTTCGTGGATCCTGAGTCTACCTCTTTTGGTAATGATATAACAAGTGAATTTGGTGAGTTTAGAACTGCCCCTACCGTACGTTCTTTCACAGGAAGTTTAAGAGTTAAATTTTAATAATTTTATAATATGAAAAAAAGAATTTCTATATATGCAGTAACACTGCTGTTTGTCAGCTTAATTATATCGGGATGTACTAAGAGCTGGCTTGATATTAATAAAGACCCAAACAATCCGGAAGATGCTACAATGGAACTATTATTTCCGGCTGGAGTAGTATCAGTTGCATCGCAAGCAGGTGGATATTATAACTTAGTAGGTGGATTTTGGGCGCAATACTGGACACAAAGTAATGCTTCTAATCAGTACAAAGCAATAGACCAATATTCTATTGACCAATCTGATTTCAATGCTAACTGGCGAGAAATGTACGTAGGAGGACTAAGCGACTTGCAATTAACAATAGACAAAGCCACCGCAGAAAAAAATAGTACTTATTTTCTAATGGCAACAGTTATGCAAGCGTATGCATGGCAAGTAATGACCGACTTTCACGGCTCAATTCCTTATTTTGAAGCTTTCCAAGGAGATACAGAAAACCGAAACACCAGTCCGGCATACGATACACAAGAACTTATTTATACTGACTTGATAGCAAGAATAGATAAGGCATTAGATGTAGAAGAATATACTGAACTGTCTGAACTACAAGCTTCTCAAGATTTCTTATTCCAAGGTAATGTAACCAAATGGATACAATTCGCTAATACTTTGAAACTCAAAATGTATCTCCGACTTGTTGATATTAAACCGACAGTAGCTGAAGCCGGTATTAAGAAATTATACGAAAATGGCGGTAACTTCTTGTCCGAAGATGCGTATCTTAACGTATTTATTGACGAAAAAAATAAAGATAACCCTTTGTTTGGCTCAGATAAACGTAATCTTAACGTTGCCAGCAACTTAAGAGTAAGCTCTACTATTTACCGTTATTTATTTGTAAACAACGACCCTCGCCGTACTACTATAATGACATCTACTACTGCCACCACTGTATCTATGCCTCAAGGTGGATTCAATCTTACTACAGCACTAATGAATCCAACTACTTGTATAGTGTTCAAACTTGCTGCTACTGACCCTGTATATTTTATTTCTGAAGTAGAGTCATATCTAATGCAAGCTGAAGCCATAATCCGCGGTTGGGGAACAGGTGATGCTAAGGCACTTTATGAACTCGCAATAGAAGTAGATTTCGTCCGAAGAGAACTTGCCGGACAAGAATCTACTTTGATTGCTACCGGAGGAGTTTACGAATACCCTGTTGATGGAAGTTTTGACCAAAAACTTAAATCTATCATCATGGCTAAATGGGTAGCATTTATGGGTAAACAATGCTTAGAAGCATTCTTCGAACACAACAGAACAGGTTATCCTGAAGTAAGCACAATTCCTGCTTGGATAGGTTCAGCTGCTAATCAAGATTATAACGGCGGAGCATTCACTTATTCTATGGCTGGAGTAACTGACGGTAAATTTCCTAAGCGTATGATATATCCACAAAGTGAAGTTAATTTGAATAAAAAGATGCCGGGCGTAGTAGCGATTACCGAACGAGTATGGTGGGATGTTAAATAATTTTAAAAATAATATAATATGAAGTCAATAAGTAAATTTTTATATGTGTTCATAGCTTTCGTCCTCGTGGGACTTGCAGCGTGTGAAAAAGAGCATCTGACAGCGGATATGTCAAAAATAACATATTATCCTTTGTTTGAATATGCCGGAGAAGAAGTAATTTTTATGAAACGAGGTGGAACTTATACCGAACCTGGAGTAACTGCTTCTGAAAATAATGCTAATATTCCTGTAACAGTAGAAGTAACAGGTATTTATACCGGTTACTCGGGAACTACGCTGCCTTCTAATGTGGCAGATAAATATTTGATTCTATATACTGCTGTTAATAGTGATAAATTCTCTGCATCAAAAGAACGAATCGTTTGGGTATATGACGATGCTGACCTTACAACAGGCATTGTCGGACTATATACTTCTACCGTAGGTAGAGGAATTCCACCGGCAAATGCAACAGCTCAATATACTGATATGAAATATGTTCTTATTTCGCACATAGAAGGTAATAGATATTTTATCAGCGACGCACTCGGTGCTTATTATGAAATAGGTAGAAAATATGGCGAAGGATACGCATACAGAGGAGCAATAATCACTGTAAATGATTTTGCAGCTAATAGTTTCTCTACAACTGTCGGCATTTCATCATCTTGGGGAGATGCCTCTACTATAGAAAATTTCAGCGTAAATCCAAATGGTACAATAACTTATACCGGTAAAGCGCCATTTGCTACTAATTTTACATTTAATGTTGAATTGAAAAAAGCTAACTTATAAATTTCTAAAAGATGAAATATAATAAAATAATATTGGCATTCTTGATAATGCTTACGCTAACTACGATGGGCTGTCGTAAATTATATGAGTTGAATCAGCCGAAAGATAAGGAAATTGAATATTCGGTAGTCAAACATCTGGCAGGAGAATGGTGGGTAGTATATAGATTTGATGACGGAACAGGAAAAATAGGAGACTGGTACGGAGTCGGATACACCGAACTTATTACTTGTAACACCTCAAGAAATACAGCAGACTCGCTTTGGGTTATGGATTTAGGAAACTTCTGGGACTACTCGGTTAAAGCAACAGCAACACCGGACAACCATGCATTCTCGGGTAAAGACGTTATTAATACTAAGGTCACCGATAAAAATAAATGTCAAATAACAAATGGAAAAGTTATCATGGATGGAGCAACTTCTCCGTATGGTGTAAAAACTGATAGTATATATTTTGAAATACAATTTGAAGACGACGACGATAAACATGTTTTTCAATGCTCAGGATATCGTAAAACAGGATTTATCGAAGACGACCATTAATATTTGACTCTCGCAACTTAAAAAAGTGGAATATATACATGTTCCACTTTTTTTTATTTTTTTGAAATTAAAATTTGTATATTTGTAATATTTACATAAATTTGTGCAATTAAAATTATTAATAACTTATTTTTATGCAAATAGATACCCGAATCAAAACATCACAATTAAAAATAACATATCCACTTTTGTTGATTGTTTTTATTATATTGATTTTGTACAGTTTAATTAATGGCTGGCAGGAAAATCTGATGTACATATACGCATCGTCCTTATTTCTTGCTATCTATCTTTTTTTACTCTTCCTTAAACTATACTATTTTTATTGCAACGACGACAAAAACAAAATCGTCATACGTTTTTACCACTCGCATCCTTTCATCAGAGAATACAAAGCGATAGAAATCCCGAAAGAATTTTTTATCGGATATCGCATAATAAATTCCTTCTTCGGACTCCGAAAAGACTTAATCCTTAAAGTGCGAGCAAAAAACGGAATAACGGAATACCCGAAAATCAGCATCTCCTCGCTCTCTAAAAAAGAATTACACTCACTCATGGAGACTTTAAATAAATATAAAAAACAAGCAAACTAATTTTTAATCTAAGAAAAACTATGGAAATAAAATCTGCAGAATTTGTCATCAGCAACTCGGAAATAAGCAAATGTCCGAAACCTACGCTACCCGAATATGCATTCATCGGAAGGTCAAATGTAGGAAAATCCTCGTTAATCAATTTATTAACAAATAAAAATAATCTGGCTAAAACATCGTCAACACCCGGCAAAACACAGCTTATTAACCATTTTATTATCAACAACGCCTGGTACCTCGTAGATTTGCCCGGATACGGTTATGCCAAAATTTCTAAAAAGAGGAGAGAAGAACTTAGTATATTTCTTAGAAAGTATATATTAGAACGCGAAAATCTGATGTGTTTATTTGTCCTCATAGACTCAAGACATGAGCCACAACTAATTGACCTCGAATTCATGGAGCAATTGGGAATGAATCAAATTCCGTTTGTCATCGTTTTTACTAAAAGCGACAAAATGGGAGTTCCAACAATCATGAAAAATATACAACAATACAAAGAGACAATGAACAAGGTATGGGAAGAATTTCCCGCTTATTTTGTAACATCTGCAAAAACAGGAAAAGGAAGAGAAAAAATCCTTAGCTACATAGAAGAACTTAACGCCAAATTTTAATTCTATACTATAAACGGCAACTTGCCAAAGTTGAAAACTTTGGCAAGTTTTAATTCTGAAACAATTAGATAAGAATAAAAGTTAAAATTATAACCGTTTTGAGTATATAAACAAGTTAGCAACTAAAAAAAAATTGAAAAACATGAAAAAAATATTGACAATAATATTGATTTTATTTACGACAATAAACATTTTTGCACAGACAAATAAAATTGCCTTAGCATTCAGGATTAATTTTGAAAAAACAAAAAAAATAGATTATCTTTGATAAAAAATAAAACAATATGTTACAAACACTTGAAATAGACAAAAATATAATTTCGGACTTCTGCCGAGAGCATTATGTTGTTCAGTTGTATCTGTTTGGTTCGTTTGCCAAAAATATGGCAACCGAAGAAAGCGATATAGATTTTCTTGTAACATTTGGCTATGTTGATTTATACAATTATTTTGATAACTATTTGAGTTTTAAAGAAAAATTAGAACAGATTTATAAAAGAAACGTAGATTTAGTAGAAGAGCAAACCGTTAAAAATCCTTTTTTACTACAATCAATAAATCAAAGTAAAAAACTAATATGGAAACAAGCATAGGCAAATGGTTAGTTGATATACTCAACTGTATTAAATTTTAACTAATTGAAAAAATTAAAACAATATGGAAGCATTAAGAAATATATATACAGTTGAAAACAATAGAATTATAATAGATTTGCCACAAAATTTTAATCATAAAGAAGTGGAAGTTATAATTTTACCTTTTTTGCAATATCAAATAGTAACTATTTAGCACCTAAATTTATTGATAATCAATATTTTTCGCAAATTTATGCAATATTTTTTGCAAATTCACGTAAAGAATTTTATTGATTATCAAATCTTTGCGAAACTCTGCGTTTTTTAACTTTGCGGAACTCTGCGAGAAAAAGTATTGATATTCAATACATTAATAGGTGCTAAATAGTTACATCAAATAATTGAAAAAAAGAAGAAAAAAGACAAACAAAAACAAATAGAACATCTTTTGTTTTTTACAAAGGTGCAAAAATTGAAACAAAAGTGAGGTAACTCTTTGCACTGCGGGTAGTTACTTTTCTATAACCCAGATTTTTTAACAGAACAAAATTGCAAACTTTTGCAAAAAAAACAGTTATGACACCAATAGAAAAATATATCAAAACACTACAAAAAATTG
>DYQJ01000123.1 GCA_020719345.1 Draconibacterium orientale
TTTTTGTAAAGTATACATATAATTATAATTTGTAAATATCTGATAATCAATGTCATCTATTATTGAGAAGTTACGTATTATGGACTTGAAGTTATGGGACAAGTTCCGGATTTACAGCCAATAAAATAATAATAAGCAAATCCTAATACCGCTCCTGCCAATATTCCGATGAGCAGTTGCCAGGATAAAAATCTTTTCATAATTATTTATTCGTTATTTTTTTCAAAAGAGATATTTTTGCCTGCGGTTAAAATATTGATAGTAATTTTTTTGTCCGAGACATAAATTTCGAGTGGCAAAGTTTCAAAGATTTCTTTTTCTGTTTCCACCCGCTTATTGTCAATGACGGTGTATGCCCAGTCAATTTCTTTTTCGGCTATCATAGCGATATAGTCTTCTCGTTCTATACAAATTCCGCTCCAGCTTCTGCCTACTTTACCAAAATTTCCACTAATGTCCATTTCTAATAAGAACTTTATTTTAATATCATCATCTATGATATTTAAAATAAAGTCGGTGGAGAAATTACCTGTATTTTGGTCTTTATACTTGTAACTTCCCACCAACGAGTTAATATCTACAGCTTTGTCCATATTTCAAAAATAAAAATTATTTGTCTAATCCAGCAAATCCCATAAAAGCGAGTGCCAATATACCTGCGACAATAAAAGCAATAGGTACTCCACGCATGCCTTTAGGGAGTTTAATGAGTTCTAATTGTTCTCTGATTCCGGCAAAAATAATAAGAGCAAGTCCAAAGCCCAATGAGGTAGCAGTAGCAAAAACTACTCCTTCTAATATTCCCCATGCTTTATTTTGCACCACAAGGATTGCAACTCCAAGTACGGCGCAATTGGTAGTAATTAGCGGGAGAAATATTCCAAGTGCTTGATATAATGGCGGACTGAGTTTTTTCAAAATAATTTCTACCATTTGCACAAGACTTGCGATGATGAGAATAAAAGTAATAGTTTGTAAATAATCTATTTTTAATGGTACCAAAATGTAAACTTGTACCAAATAAGTAACTATTGTAGCAATAACGATGACAAAAGTAACTGCTCCGGACATGCCAAGTGCTGTTGACACTTTGTTAGATACTCCCATGAAGGGACAAATTCCGAGGAATCGAGAAAGGACGACGTTATTGACAAAAATAGCGGAGATGATAATTAAAATGTATTCCATAGTATATTTATTTTTTAACCATTTTTTTATTAATAATGTTCACTATCGCTATAAGATATGCAAGTGCGAGGAATGCTCCGGGTGCGAGAACGAATACAAGTATTCCATCTCCTTCATAAATATTTATACCAAAAACGGCTCCACTACCTAATATTTCGCGGATAGTTCCAAGTACGGTCAGTGCCAGCGTAAATCCTAATCCCATTCCTACTCCGTCAAGTGCCGAGTCGAGAACACCATTTTTTGAGGCAAAAGCTTCTGCTCGTCCTAAGATGATGCAATTGACAACAATCAACGGGATAAATAGTCCGAGTTGTTCGTATAATGCAGGTATATAAGCTTGTAAAACAAGTTCCACAATAGTAACAAAAGAGGCAATGATAACAATAAAAGCCGGAATTCTGACTTTGTCGGGAATTAAATTTTTGACCAGTGCGACCACTACATTTGACATAATAAGAACAAATGTAGCTGCCAAGCCCATTCCAAGTCCATTAATAGCAGACGTGCTGACGCCTAATGTAGGACACATTCCAAGCACCAAAATCAAAGCAGGATTTTCTTTAAGTAATCCTCTGGTTAATATATTTAATTTGCTCATATTTTTATAATATTTTCAGATTATAGTTTTATTTATGAATAAAATTTTTGAGGGCTTTGTCGGCACGTTCTACGGCGTCGCAAAAAGCTCGGGAGCTGATAGTAGCGGCGGTAATAGCTTGCACGTCTCCGCCATCTTTTTTAACTTTTAATTTAAAAGTTGTAGCGTCTTTATCTTTAAATTGTAATGCGAAGTCTGATTTCTTAACATCCATTTTGTCACCGAGTCCTGGTGTTTCTGCATGTTTTAGGACGGCGGTGTTATAAATTTTTCCGTCTTTAAGAAATCCTACCATTAGGTCTATGTGTCCGCTAAATCCTGTATCAGTGTATGTTTCTATAGCATATCCTATTGTATCAGTTCCATTTACTGCTATATAACAAGTAAGCGAGTCTCCGTCTGATGGAATTTTGACGACAATAGTTTCCTTAAAATCAGGGAGGACGACTTTTATTGCTGCCTTCACTTTTTCTGCTTTAGATTTTTCTATGGGTTCTTTTGTAACATTATAAATAAATCCGAGTGATGCTGAGGCGACCAATGATATCACTAACAATGTTAATGACATACTCAAAAAGGTAGATTCTGTTTTAGCCATATTAAATAGATATTAATAATTTTAATAAGTTTATTTCTTTTTTACTTCACCGAAGCGTTTAGGTTTCAAGTATTTATTTATCAGCGGGACAAAAGCGTTCATAATCAATATCGCAAACGAGACTCCCTCAGGATATGCTCCCCAGACTCTTATGAGTACAGTCAATATTCCTATTCCTATACCGAATATAATCATTCCTTTATAGCTCATAGGTGATGTGACATAGTCTGTCGCCATAAATATAGCTCCCAGCATAACTCCTCCTGTAAGTATATGGAAAATAGGGTCAGCATTTTGCTCCGGATTGATAAGCCACAATATTCCGGTAAAAATGAAAACCGTTAAAATAGTAGATACAGGTATGTGCCATGTAATTATTCGTCTGTATATCATATAAATACCGCCGACAATTAATGCAATAGCAGATATTTCGCCAAGTGATCCTCCCATCATTCCGTAGAACATCTCCATGTGCGAAGGCATAGAGTCCATTAATGAGGTCATGGAGTCCCCTTTTGCAAGTCCTTCTTTTACAATGGCAAGTGGTGTTGCTCCGGAGAATGCATCCAGATTTTCTGCACGTGCTGTTATCCAATTAGTTAGCCGAGAGGAGCAAGGCAATGGCCAGCTGGTCATTTGTACGGGAAAAGATATTAACAAAAATACTCTACCTACAAGCGCAGGATTGAACGGATTGTTTCCGAGTCCGCCAAAGGTCATTTTAGCTACTCCAATTGCAACAAGCGCTCCTATAATTACTATCCAAAGCGGGAGATTACTTGGTACATTGAAAGCTAACAGCAGTCCGGTTATTATAGCAGAGCCATCGGTGATGGTAGGTTTTTGTTTGAGAATAAATTTAGCTATTAAAAATTCGAAGCATAAGCTTGATAATACGGCTGTTAGCGTGACAGCTAATGCTCCTATTCCGTAGAAATATACAGAAAATCCAAAAGCAGGAATTAAAGCAATGATGACTCCATACATTAATCTCTTAACAGAGTCTTTGCCCAGATTATGAGGCGATGGGGAAATTAATATTTTGTCCATTTTTTCTTTTTATAACAGAGTTAATTTTTTCTTGCACGAATGATTTTACTTACGGTAGATTTTCCCAGACGTATGTAATCTAAGAGAGGTCTGTCGGCAGGACAAGTATAACTACAGGATCCGCATTCTATACAATCCATGACGTTTTCCGCTTCTGTCCGTTCCCAATTTTCCATTTCGGCAGCGACCATTAAAAGATATGGCTCTAATCCCATAGGACATGCAGAGACGCACTTAGCGCAACGTATGCAGCTGCTCATTGGTCGTCTTTTGACTTCATCTTGTGGGAGAATAAGTACTGCCGAAGTTCCTTTAGCAACAGGAACATCTAATGAATAAACGGCTTTTCCCATCATTGGTCCGCCGTTAATAATTTTACCGGTATCTTCAGGCAGTCCTCCAGCGGCTTCTATTAGGTCACGAATAGGAGTTCCTACTCGGACGAGAAAGTTGCTGGGTTTTTTGACTGATTTTCCGGTTACCGTTACTACTGATTGAAAAAGGGGTTTATTTTTTTGTACAGCTTCATAAATGGCAATTATTGTACCTACATTATGAACCACACAACCTACGTCTATTGGTAGTCCTCCGCTTGGAACTTCTCTATTTATTACAGCTTTAATCAATTGTTTTTCACCACCTTGTGGGTATTGGACTTTCAAAGCTTCCACCGTTACGCCTGGGTATGAATTTGCGAGTTGCGTCATCTTTTCTATGGCGTCTGGTTTATTATTTTCTATGCCGATAATTGCTTTGCTTACGTTAAGCGCTTTCATAATAATCTGTATTCCGACCATAATTTCTTCCGATTTTTCGAGCATCAGTCTGTGGTCTGACGTTAGATAAGGTTCGCATTCTACTCCGTTGATAATAAAATACTCACATTTCTTACCTTTGGGGACAGATAGTTTGACATGCGAAGGGAATGTAGCTCCTCCGAGTCCTACGATACCCGCTTGTGCGACTTTACTTATAATTTCTTCGGCAGAGATATTTATATCTTTAATAAGCGTAGTAGAGTTATCAATTTCAGGCATCCATTCATCTCCTGCTACTTCTATGTGAACTGCCATTCTTTTGTAACCAGAGGTGTCGAGGGTTTCGTCAATTTTGAGTATTTTTCCGGATACGGAGGCATGTATGTTCGCCGACACAAATCCACTACTTTTAGCAATAATCTGTCCGACTTTTACGTCTTCTCCTTTTTTCACTATGACCGTAGATGGCGCTCCAATGTGTTGTATTATAGGAATATAAGCAATCTTTGGAGATGGCAGCACTTCTATCTTATGTGTTGCGGTCAGTTTATTTTCCGGCGGA
Organism: Draconibacterium orientale; assembly: GCA_020719345.1. Lineage (GTDB taxonomy): Bacteria > Bacteroidota > Bacteroidia > Bacteroidales > DYQJ01 > DYQJ01. Next base: position 4,758 of record DYQJ01000123.1, read on the forward strand.
TGCACACCGCCTTTGGGAAATGTTTTTGGCATAAATTTATATTTATAATATTTTTATTTATTTAGCTTAACTGATGTTCGGTTTTGCAAGGTTTAATTGCCGGTGTAGGCATCTTCGGTTGAATATAAAAACGTTTGCCATGAAAAGTATAAGGTCTATTTTGTAAGACTTTCATTTTCAATGCGGCATCACGTTTGTAAATTTCTATTCGCGAGACAAAGAATAAATTAATTTTTTTATAGTCTATATCAAGGACGTCAGCAAATTGGACTGTTATGAAGTCATTGATACAAGTATCAAATTTAGCGAACATGTTATTTAGGTCGAATCGCGAGTCGCTATCTATGGCTTTCAGTTCGGCAATAGTGAGCAAGTATTCTTCGTTTTGACATTTAAGAATAATCATGCAGTCCGGCGAAGGAGGTCGTCGGGCTATTCTTAGACTGTTATAATACGCATCTACTTTGATTATCAAGACATCTTCACTGTCAATTTCTTGGTCTATTTCTACACATATATTATTTTCTTCGCATCGCGGAATAATATATTTAGATAAAATATCATGTTCTTTAATTTGTTCTATCAACATAAGAAAAGCGTTATATGTTAGAGAAATTAACTCGTTCTTCGTATAATTTTTCTGCGGTGCTGATGAAGTTATGGTCATCTATTCCCTGTGCTGTAGCTTTCATGTCTTGTGCGTCTATGCTTCCTTTGTCTGTGCTGACCAGATGCGTGCTGCTTATCTTATTGTGGTCTAATTCTTTGGACAAGATTAAATTTGTTAATTTATTAAAAATAAAGTCGCTGTGAGTAGTAATTACCACTTTAATATTATATTTCAACATTTTAACAAAGATATGAGTTAGTTTTGTCTGCACTTCAGGGTGGAGATGCGCTTCGGGTTCTTCAATAAAAATTATTCGTTTAGGAAGCGTTATATTATTTAGCGGTTTCTCGGTAGCAATGAATTTAAAATAAGCAACAATAGGTGCGAGTTCCGAAACCATAGATGAGGTGTCAACAATATCTAACTTCAATTTAGTATTGTTTTCGGCGAAGTTTAGTTTTTGAGTTTGCTGATTATAAATAACTTCTCCTCCGAGCATGGCATTTTCTATTTCTTTGGCGAGTTCCGAGTATATATCATTTTTTTTGTCAGGGTTAAGCGAAGATAAGGTCAAGAAGTAGTCGGATAGTGTTTCTGCAAGGTCTGGAATTTCTATTTTATCATTAATCAAATATTTTAATTGAGAGAGTTTAGCAAACAGATGTGTCCACGAGTTCATGGCTTGATACAATCCGGAGCGGGAAGCCGGGAAATAATAAATATCAGAGATAGTATTTTTAAAATGGCTGATGGAATTTTTGGCAGCATCAAAGATGTAACTTAGCACTTCTTTACGCAATTTTTGAGTGTCAAAATTCAATTTATTTACACAAAAATAAACTTCATCTTTTAAAATTTCTACAGGTTCATCTTGTTTAGCAAATCTCACTAACGGACTTTTATTAAGCGTCAGATTGAGTATATACAGTTCATTTTTAGCTTGTTGGCGAATTACAAATTCAAAATCTTTTAAGGTGACAATAATTTCTAATTCTTCTTTGCTTATTTTATTTTGCAAATTTGCGAGATTAGAAAAAGAATTGACAAAGCTTTGTTGTATTCTGGCTATATATTTATCAAAAATATCCTTTTTCAATGCGTTTTCTAAACTTCGGGCTATTGAAAATGTGCGCATCTTATTTTCATCTATTTTTTCTTGTGTAGACTGAATAATTTTGGTTACGTTTTCATTTTCGGGTTTTGCGAGCAGATACTTTAGCAAATGGTTATCAAAATCGTTTTCTTGATTTATAAAATGTTTTAACGTAATATAAACTACTGACATGGCAAAAGATTTGCCGATAGTGTTTTCTCCATATATTATATGAAAATCTTTTTCTGTATCAAAAGTGTAATCATATACGGGACCTAAATTTTTTAGCTGTATCTTCATAATTAAAATATTTATTCTTTAATATCTTTAATTTCAATTTTTTCAGTGACTTTAATATCTTCATTAGTAATAACTTCCTTTTTCGGAGGCAGTTCTTCCTTTATTTTTCGTTCAGGGAAGTTTATTTCGTGTATAGAATTTGTTCCGCATTCGGTGACGCATTTTCTACAAAGTTTGCATTTAACAGGGTCAATGTATGCGAGAAAGTTTTCTATGACGATAGCATCATGCGGACAAGATTTTTGACATTTGGTGCAAGCGGTACATGCAACAGCACAAGCTTTTTTAGCTATTCCGCCTTTGTCGTGATTCATACAAGCAACAAAAATCTTTCTATCCTTAGGGTATTTTTTTCTAAGTTCAATAATATTTTTTGGACAAGCTTTCACGCATGCTCCACAAGAAGTACATTTTTCATCAATTACTTCAGGTAGTCCGGTTTGTTGATTTATAATAATGGCATCAAATTTGCAAACCGTAACGCAATCTCCGAGTCCGAGACATCCGTATTGACAATCTGTTTGTCCGCCGTATAAAGCAGAGGCAATTTTGCAGTTCGCTGCTCCGTCATATAAATTGATTTGCTGTCTGTGTTTTGGTTCTCCGGCGCATCTGATAACCGCTACTTCCGGTGCTTTAGCTGATGCTTTAAGTCCTAATACGTTGGCTACAGCGGTCATGCAATCATTACCACCTACGGGGCAGAATAAATTGGACAAATCTTGAGCATTAACACATGCTTCAGCAAAATTTCTACAGCCGGCAAATCCACAGCCACCGCAGTTAGCAGCGGGCAGCGCTTCGCTCACCTGGTCTATTCGTGGGTCTTCATACACTTTAAACTTTTGGGCGACAAAGTACAAAACAACCGCCAGTAGCACTCCTAAGAGAGTCAGCATAATTACAGAATAAATTATTATGTCGTTCATTTTTGTAAGATTATAAAATTATTTATATGTTCTTTTTTATTGAAAATTGAAACTCCTTTTTTATTTTATTTTTGAATAAGTACAAAACAAAATAGTATATGGACAATGAAAGTAGGGCTATTAGTGCGGATAAGTCCTGATTATTAGTTATTTTATAAACAATAATCATTACGGCGATTAAAAATATCAGTGGCATAATATATCCTAAGATAACGGCTTTATTACCTTTTTTTTGTGCGAAAAACACCGTCACCTGTTCGCCTATAATATATTTGTCGTTACAATCGTATATTTCTATCTCTTTGTTTTCCATCTCTGCCGTTCCGCATGCTCCCTTAGCGTGACAAGCTGCGCATGCTGACTGTGCGAGGATAGTAACTACAATTTTTTTGTTATCTATCTGCTTAACAATGCCGCAATGTTCTATAGTTTTATCTGCCATAAGATGTATTTTATTTGCGGCAAAATTAAAAACTTTACTTAATATTATACAATATTTTTGTTTTTTTTTATTTTTTATTTTCTTAGAAATAAAAATCCCCGACAAAATGAATTATCGGGGAACAAAATGAACCATTAAAAACCATTAACTCTTTTTAATATGTTTTTCATAACGTTTGTTGAATCTATCTACTCGTCCTGCGGAGTCGAGTAATTTTACTTTACCTGTAAAAAATGGGTGCGAAGTATTAGATATTTCTAATTTTACTACAGGATATGTAACTCCTTCTATTTCAATAGTCTCTCTGGTATTTACTGTGGACTTTGTTAAAAAAGTTTCGCCGTTTGACATGTCTTTAAATGCCACGACTCTGTACGTTTGAGGATGTAAATTCTTTTTCATCTCGAATATTAGTTTTATGTATTTTTCTTTTGTATATAATTTTTGCAAAGGTAAAAGTTTTTTTTAATATACAAAAAAATATTTATAAATTTATTTTAAAATATATTAAGTAAATGAACAATTGACTATTGATAATTGATAATCGGGCATAATTTATAAAAGTGCGAATCTATTTCTCGCAGAGTTTCGCAAAGTTTTTCACAAAAATTATTGAAGAATCCTTTTTTAATGTCGTTTTTTTCAGAAAAATAATTTGTATTTAATCTTAAAAATATTATTTTTGTATTATTAAACAGACAGTCGAGACCTCAATTTTAAAATATAATTAAAATAAAAAATACATGAAACCAGAAATAATAACCAGATTAGAAAAAGAATTGAATTATGAATTTGAAAAAGTTGATATTTCCGAAATAATGAAATATAGTAATAACAATAAAAATTTTAAATTTGCAATTAACGAAAATGCTCAATTAATCGGACTTTGTATAAATGGTTCTGATTTACAATCTGTTCCATCTTTTCTACCCGATACGTTACTTTATCTAAATTTGTATAACAACAAAATAGATAATATTTCGGCTGTAGAAAAATTACATAATTTAACAAAACTTGAGTTATCTAAAAATATAATCAAAACTATTCCCGCATGGATTTATAAATTTCTTAAAATGGATAACTTAATTTATTTTTATGACAATCCACTTGAAAGTCCGCCGCCCTAAATAGTGCAACAAGGAATGGAAGCCGTAAGAAATTATTTTGAAGAAATAGAAAAAGGAACAGTAAATCTCTACGAGACAAAATTATTACTCGTAGGTTATGGAGCAGTGGGAAAAACTTCTTTAATGAAACGGTTGATTTTTGATGAATATAATGATAATGAACTATCTACCGAAGGAATAGAAATAAGACATTGGAATTTAAAAACAATAGACGATGACCAGTTAAAAATAAATATCTGGGATTTCGGTGGACAAGAAATTTACCATTCTACGCATCAGTTTTTTTTGAGCAAACGTTCTATATATCTGTTGGTCTGGGATGCCCGAATAGATAAAATGATGCCTAATCTTGCAAGTTTTGATTATTGGTTACGAATAGTTAGCTTGCTAAGTAAAAATTCACCTATCTTGGTGGTTCAAAATAAAATTGATGAACGCGCAAGTCTCGTAGCCGAAAAATATTTGCAAGAGTATTTTCCTAATATTGTCGGTTTTTATAAAGTTAGCGCAAAAGATAAAGCAGGAATTTCAGAACTAAAAAATGCTATTCAAAACGAAATTAATAAACTTCCTCATATTGGCGAGAGATTACCAAAAGCATGGATAGACATTAGAGATAACTTGAAACAATCTAATAAAAATTTTATTCATCTTGAAGATTATATATCTGTATGCAAAGATTTTAAAATTGACTTTGAACAAGCAATTCATTTGAGTAATTATTTTCACGATTTAGGAATATTTCTCCATTTTCAAGATAATGACATTTTAAGAAATATTATTTTTTTAAATCCAGACTGGGCAACCAAAGCCGTCTATAAAATAATTGATACAAAAGAAGTTGTGTTAAATCAAGGAAAATTTAATTATTCGCAGCTAAAAAATATATGGCAAGATTTTCCTGATGATAAATTTGCTTTTCTGATAGAATTAATGAAGAAATTTGAACTTTGTTTTCTGCTTCCCAACTGAGTAGATTATATCGTTCCTGAGTTACTTCCACCTAATCAGCCCGATGAAATTGATAATTGGGATAATTCCACTAACTTACAATTTGAATTTAGATACAAATTTATGCCAGCCGGAATAATTACGCGTTTGATTGTCAGAATGCACGACTATATTAAAAACAACATGTTTTGGCTACAAGGTGTTGTAATTGAACGCGAACAAACAGAAGCACTAATTACAAGCAATACGTTAGAACGTTTTATAAGCATAAAAGTTAAGGGACGAAACAGACAAGATTTATTTGGAATTATACGGTACGAAATAGAGAATATTCATAAAACACTCAAAGAACCTCATGTTAAACTGATGACACATTGTATTTGCAGCGAATGTATTTCCTGTGCGAGTCCCGAATTTTATGCGTTTGAACTATTAAATAAATATATAGAAAAAGGCAAAAACACCGTTACATGTCCCAAAAGTATTGAAGAAGTATCTTTGACAGCACTAAAAATAAATATCACTAAAAATTTGGAAGTTCAAAACGAGAATTGCTGCAAAAATATGAAGATAGTAGAAACAGCTTTATTGCTAATGTTTTGACAAACAAGAATTTTAGAGTCAAAGACC
>DYQJ01000124.1 GCA_020719345.1 Draconibacterium orientale
TTTTGTTTTTCGTTATTTTTTCTACAAAGATTACGCAACTACGTTGCTAAATAAAATATCTACATAAAACAAGTAGTGTTTGACAAATCGTTACAAAGATTTCGCTGCTACGCACCTTTTGTTTTTCGTTATTTTTTCTACAAAGATTACGCAACTACGTTGCTAAATAGTTACAAAATATAAAATTAATTGATAAAAAAATAACTCCTGTCGGAGTTGGGAACTATTTCTTGTTTAACCACCGATTGCATCGGAGGTTATTTATGTGCAACTCCTGTCGGAGTTAAAAAATATACAAATAATTTAGCACGTGTTTAGCATTACTTGTTTAGGAGTATTAAAAAAAAAGGAATGAAAAAACTTTCATTCCTTTTTATTGTATTTGATTCTCTTAATATTATTTATTAACAATTTTAGAGAAGAAATTTTGATTGTCAATATTCAATTTCACGAGATATACTCCCTTTGACATGTTCTTCAAATCTATATTAGAGTGTTGATTATTAATTTTTTGATTAAGAACTATTTTACCGCTAATATCTTGAATAGTAATTTCTGCATTAGTAAATTTATCTATATTCAAATAAAACATGCCGTTTGCAGGATTAGGATATATAGAGTAGCCATCAGTTTTGCTGTTATTAATATTAGTAATAACTTTAGTATTGATTTCAAAAATTTGATTATTAGTAAATGTTCCATCTGTTGCTTGAATTTCTATGTTTTCGGTAGATTCTATGTTTGGAACTATTCCACTAAGAGTAGCTTTTCCATTTCCGTTGTCTTGCAATGTTAGCCATTCAGGTATAGATATAGCCGATATAGTAATTTCTGCTTTATTTTTAACTAACACGTTATGAGCCGGGAATGATATATTATCTATCCAAACACAATCTTCACCATCTTCCATGTATGAGTCTTTTTCATAAATCCATTTAAGTGTATGAACTCCCATCGGAACAGTTTGCGTGTATTCAGTCCATCCTATTTCTCCAGACCATTTTGGTTGTTCGGTTTCGTCAATATAGAATTTCAAATAGTCATAATTTTTTTCTGATGATGTTTTGAACCAGAATGTTATTTCACTTTCGGCTAATACATCTATTTCTAAGGTTAATTCACTTTCCATGTTGTCAATGCCTTCGCCTCCGGATTTTGCACAATATGTTCCTTCTTGTGCTGTTATGTCATTTACTATAGTCCATGCTTTTGGACTTTCGCTTGTTGCCCAAGGGTATTCGGAGAGGTTACCTGTTTCAAAATCTTCTTTTTGTATGCCTATAGGAATATTTATTTCTATGTTTTTTTGATAACCTAAGTATGTTAGCTCATATACAAATTTTGCATTATGTCCGAACTGCGTATTTTCATTTATTTCTATATTAAATTCATTGTTTGTTGTTTGATTTACGGCTAAGCTATTTAATGTTTGAGTAGTTTCGCCGATTATCGTTACATACTCATCAACTATAGATATTTTAGCAGTAGCTTCGATCAAATCAGTGTGTCCTATGTTTGTAGTAGAAATTTTTAAAGTTGCAGTTTCACCTGCATCTAATTCGCCGTTTTGATTACCTGAAGTTTCTATGACTGATATATTATAAGTATAAAGCTCTGTTCCTATCGCAGAAGTTACAGGTTCGGAATCAAAATTAAGTCCTCCGGCAAAATCTACAACCTCTATTAGTTCTCCTTGTAAAACTGGTGCAAGTGCAACAATTTTAAAATTAGACGACCATTCATATTTATTATCGCCGGTGACAGTAGTTATTTTAAAAGATATATTTTCTTGGTCTGGAACATTGTTCGCTATCGTAACATTAAATGCGTTTTCTAATAATATGTTTAATCCTGCTAAAAGGTTATCAAATGATTCGGTGTTGTCATTAATAGTAATATATGGACTTTCTGTTGTCAAAGTAGAAGTCAAATTATGAGCATCGTATCCGCTATTCAAATTAGCAACATTTTTTAAAGTTACGCTCAAATTTATTGTGCTTGCTGTTACAGGTGCATCTGTTTGACAACTTTCTAATAATACAAACGGTTGGTCAGTTGCAATAGGTAGCATCTTTTCTATAGCTGTTTGTTTATTTTGTGCTGATAATACGATAGTTACTTCTTTGGCAGTTAATACTTCGCTAAATTCTATTGTCGCTTTTCCTTGTGCATCTGCTATTGCAACACCTATTCGGGTTTCATTTTGATGGACAGCAATATATGTGTATGGTGTTGTAGTAATCGTAATTTTTGATGTTCCTATCGATAACACTTCCGGATTTAAAGTGTATGTAAAAGCAGTAGGTATTCCCATGTAAGGAATTAATGAAGGGTCACCCATAAGTGTGTATATTTCCCAATAGTATAATTTTCGTGTTGTGTTAGATGATTCTACGGCTAAGTTACCGGCAACGACCATTTGTCCCTGAGTAATGAACCATGTACTTGGGTCAACTTCATTAACTTTTGTGTGAAACATTGCATCATACGCTCCGCGTCCAGAATTTTCGTAAGTAGGATTTGCGGTTACACTTGAAGTAAGTCCTACGCCCCAGTGATAGTCTTCGTCCCAATAAGTTGAGTTAGTTCCACCAATATATCCTATTGTTCCTTTGTCTTCGGCTCTTAAAATATTTTCACCGAAGCAGTTGTCATTGAATTGATTAGACTGACAGCAGTTACCCACCATCAAGCCATATTTATGGGAGTTTGTAAGCTCGGCGATATCTGCTATTTCAAAGATCGGAGATGCCCAACCATCCGGACTGCAATGCGCAGTGTAATTTGTATATGCAACGCCTTGGCTGACAAGTGCCCTAATTTCTGTGGATGCTGTGACATTGTCTAATGGTTGCAAAAAAGTATTAGATATTATGTTATTTTCTTCGTTAAAATAGTTACCCGTTCCATAGTTCATTTGTCCATTTCCATGAGTCATCTCATAGTTTGCATCGTCACCTGCCACCATAATTACTTCGTCAAGATATGAAGGATCCGGCATTAGATATTTTTCATACTCTAATGTTTTGTCTATTTGCGGGGTCAATTGTGCAACATTTTGTGCCGAGAAACGACCATAAAAAACATCCGGAATGTTGTCGCTTGTATAATCACAATAATATAAGTCAGTTATGTGTGTATCCGATACTCCATCCCATGCAGGAATTTGTTGATCGTCACCTACAAAAACAACGAAGCTCGGTGGATTTACGCCCTCTTCTGGATTGTTGTAGAGATTAGATAAATATGTCTTTATTGTAGAATTTGTTTTTCCGATGACATCGGTATAACCTACAATTACTTCAAAACCTTTAAACTTTTTCCATTCTATAAACGGTTGTAATGCTTGTTCAAACATACGGTCAGCAACGATAACATAGGTTACCGGAGTGTTAGTTATCAAATCCTTAGAAGCAAATACGTCTTTATTGATAGTATTTATTGCGGACTGATTGAAGTAAAAAGAACTGTATTTTGACTTCATTTTAGCTGTTTTCCCCAAGTCAGAGTTTTCAAAAAATATTTCCACGCGAATATTATTTAATATTTTCAACTCGTTTTTAACCGGATTGTAAAATATAGGCGATACCGAGACATTAGCAAAGCGAGTGTGTCTTAAAGTTCCGACTATATCAATGGTAACAATTTCTTTTTCAAGATATTGGTCTTTAGCATACTCGGTTTCATTGTATTGAAATTTAATTTTTGCAGGGTCATCGCTTTTTGAAACCGAATTTTGTGCTGGACTGATAGGATTGTTTATACCAAATTCGGACAAGCTAATTATCTGCTCGTCATAACTTATTATTCGCACATTAACTTCGGCATCTTGTGGTATTTCAATCATGGTGTTGAAAGTAGGAATATTAGGCATTCCTGCATCATAAATCTTAAACATGTCTTCTACTTGCAAATCATAAAAACCGGCGGTAACGGTGTTCTTAGTAAATTTTAATTCGGAAATTCCTAATTGAAATTTTACATCAAAATCAGACTTGTGGAGAAGCTTAAAATATTTCTCTTGGTTAAGTGAAACAGTTATGTCCTGTTTTTGTGCGAAAGTAGCTAATGATGACAGCATCACGGCTGTTAAAAAAATAAAAAAATGTTTCATAAATTGAGATTTTTGTGATTATTAATAAAAAAAAATTAATTTTGTACTTTCAAATATTAACAACAAGATTAAATTTTTTCTAATGGTTGCATATAATTTTGATAAAATAGTAGAACGCAAAAATACTAACTGTGTTAAATATGATATATTGAATAATATTTTTGGGAATGACCAATTGAAGCCGATGTGGGTCGCCGACATGGATTTTGAAACACCGGAATTTGTTATAGAAGATATAAAAAGACGTTTAGAGCATAAAATTCTGGCATATTCTATCTTTCCTGAAGAGTTTTTTACGTCTATAACAAATTGGCTAAAACGTCAACATAATTGGCAAATACATAAAGAACAGATAGTTGCTTCGCAGGGAGTAGTTCCCGCATTAGCTTCTTGTATCCTCGCATTTACAAATCCGGGAGACAAAATAATTATACAAACGCCGGTATATTTTCCGTTTTCGTCTTCTATATTAAATAACGGCAGACAAATAAATAATAATAAGCTACGTTATGAAAATCAAGAATATAGCATAGATTTTGAGAATCTTGAGAAGATAATAGACTCGCGAACCAAAATGTTTATTCTGTGCAATCCACACAATCCGGTAGGTCGCGTGTGGCGAAGAGACGAATTGCAGAAAATAGCCGATATCTGTTTGAAAAACAATATATTAATCATATCCGATGAAATACATGCCGATTTAGTTATGCCGGAGCATAAGCATATTCCTATGGCTTCGCTTTCCGAAGAAATAGCCAATATTACTATAACAACTTATTCGGCAAGTAAAACATTCAATCTTTCCGGATTATCCACTGCTTTTGCAATAATAACTAATCCAAAATTGCGACAAGCATTTTATAACAAATTAGATGATATTCACATCGCAGGCAGTAACGTCATCGGCACAGTCGCTACAATATCTGCGTTCACGCATGGAGAAGAATGGCACAAACAGCTGATAACTTATTTACACAATAATTATCTTTTCGTAAAAAAATATTTTGAAAATAATATTGATTGCATAAAAATTGCTAACTTACAAGGTACTTATCTTCTCTGGCTCGACTGTAACGCATTAAAAATGAACGATGACGAATTGGCTCGCTTTTTTATACATGAAATAGGTCTGGGACTTAATAGCGGAATAAGCTTTGGCGCAGGCGGCTCCGGGTTCATGCGCATGAATATTGCTCTTCCACTTTCGGAATTAATACTCGCTGTAGAAAAAATTAATTGTAAAATATTTGATAAAATAAAAAATATTCTTTAGTTTTGAAAAATAAAAGTTTAAAAAGATACCGATGAAACTACGCATAAAAATATTATTACTCGTCTTATTGCCATCAATGGTTATTTTTATTTTGGCTCTTAGATATTTGAACTTGCAGAATCGCGAGCTGGCGATAAAAAACGCTACTACAATCGCCGACTTATATGCTGCGCAAGCTGCTAATACTACGAAAGTTATCTTTGAACAAGATTTGAGTGTAGCCCGAACTATACGCAATTCTTTCCTCAACTATAAAGACTATTCGCAGAAGGAACGAGATGCTATTTATAATCAAATATTAGCCATTAATTTGCTCAATAATAATCAGTTTCTCTCTGTCTGGGCAACATGGGAGTTAAGTGAGATTAACGACACCTGGTTAGACCCGTATGGACGCATAAAAGTAGAGACTTTTAAAGAGAGCGGCAAAATTAATTTCTATCACGACAGTCTGGACTTAGACGGCGATGATATAAAAGGACTGTACTACAAATTAAAATCCGGCGAAGTAAACGAGCTGCTGGTCAATCCTTACATATATTCGTACTCCGATAACGACACAAGTAAGTCATTTTTAGAGACTACGCTTGCTGTTCCTATAATCAAAGATGAAATTTTTGCAGGAGTAGTCGGTATAGATGTCTCCTTAGAACGATTTCAAACGGTCATCGAGCCGTTAACTCCGTTTGAACGAAGCTTTGTATTCATTGTTGCTAATGACGGTAAAATAGTGGCACACCCGAATCGTTCTTTACAAGGAAAGACGTTATCTAATGCTTATATCAGCTTAAATGAAGATGTTTTGATGTCTATAGAACGTGGTAAACCTTTGCAATTATATATTAAAGACCAAGCAGATGAAGAAATTTATTTGTCTTTCGTTCCTATTAAAATAGGAAACACTGCATCGCCATGGACAGTCGGAATGATAGTTCCTTCAAGTGTTATTCTTGAAAGTGCAAATAAAAATTATTGGACATCTATCATTGTGATGATTATTGTCATTTTACTGCTCGCAGTAGTTATTGTACTCATGTTATCAAGCATTTCGGGTCCGCTTTCCAAAACTACTAATATTTTAAAAGAGCTGGAACGAGGTAACATTCAACAATTAGATAAAATAAAAATTCAAACAAAAGACGAATTAGGAATGATGGCAAGTTCGGTAAACAACCTCATAGATGCCCTTAATTCTACGGTAGATTTTGCTAAAAAAATAGGACGCGGCGATTTGAATGCGAAATATAAGCTGTTAAGCAATAATGATATACTCGGAAATGCGCTCCTTGATATGCAAAAAAACTTAATAGACGCAAAAAAAAGTGAAGAACGCCGCCAATTAGAAAATCGCAAATTATCATGGTCACAAAACGGAATCACGCAAGTAAACGAAATATTACGTTTAGAAAATGACACTTTAGAGCAATTAACATATAGTATCATCAGCTTCTTTGTAAAATATATGTCCGCAAGCCAAGGCGGTTTTTATGTTGTAAACGAAGAAGACCCACAAAATAAATACATTGAGCTAATATCGGCGTATGCTTTTGACCGCAAAAAACAATTGACCGCGAAAATTCTCATCGGAGAGGGACTTGTAGGACGAAGTGTTAAAGAAAAAGATGTAATTTATATCACAAATCTGCCCGAAGGTTATATGTATATTACATCCGGACTCGGTGACCGAACTCCTAATGTACTGTTAATTACTCCTTTAATCTTTGAAGGTCATGTCTTTGGAGTAGTAGAAATTGCTGCATTTGAAGAGTTTGATAAATATCAACGAGACTACATTTTCGACGCATGTGAGAGAATAGCATCTTCTATCTCTAATATTAAAAAGAACGTTAAAACTAATGAACTCTTAAAACAGTCGCAACAACAATCAGAAAAACTTAGAGCTCGCGAACAAGAATTTAAAACAAAGTCAACCGAATTAGAACGAATACAAGAAGAAGTGGCTACTAAGCAACGAGAACTTGCACTTCTGTTGGAAATAGTTACACAACGTGCCGCAATAATAGAATACAATATGGATGGACTGATAATCAACATAATAGACAAACGTACGAGCATAATAGGTACCAAAATAAAAACTCTGCTCGGCAAAAAAATCGCAGAGATAGCAATAGAAGCCAAAGAGAATAAAGAATGGTTTGAACAATTCTGGACTGATTTGATAAACGGAAAAATACGCAAACGAAAAGCAATAATAGAGGAAAACAAACAAAAATACATATTAGATGAAACATATATTCCTATCTCCGATGTAAAAGGAAATGTCTATAAAATAATTAATTACAGCATGGACATAACCGAAACCGAAGAGATGAAGGATAAAATAAATAAACTGAAAAAGTGAAAAAAAATATTCTTTTTATTATTCTGGGAGTTTTACTATATCATGCAGCTTTTTCGCATTCCGGTAAACCAAAATTTCACGTCATCATAGATACTGACGGCGCCGCAGATGACATGCGTGCAATTACAATGTTGCTCGCATCACACGAAGTAAGAGTTCTTGCAATTACATGCTCGGACGGCTCACAAGACGTGGACAGCGTTTTGAATAAAGTAAAATCTTTACTCTCTGTGTTTAATCATCATGGAATTAGAGTAGGAAAAAGCGAGAAACACACACACGAACTACCCATGTGGACTGATTTTGCCTCTAAAATAATATGGAGCGAAAAATTAGATACCGCTTTATTTGAAAATTACAATTCATTAGATTTAATTGATAATATTATAAAAAATTATAATACCAAAATATACCTCATCGCACTCGGCTCGTTAAAAACTTTTGCCGACTATCTACAAAAAAATCAAAATTATGATAAAATAGAAAAAATAATATGGTACAATGCTAAAAATATAACGGAAGGACATAATTATAAAATATCTCCGGAAAGCTTTGACTATATTAAAAATTCGGAACTACAACTTGAAATTCTATCAATCAACGAAGATGCTAAACCATTGAATCAAAAATATATAGAATATATCAGCAAAACAAATTCTAATTATGCACGACAAATTGACTTTTTACTTAAACAAAAAGACGTAATTAATAGGATAAATAATAAACATTTGTATCTTTGGGACGATTTAATTCCGTTGTACTTGAATTTGCCTATGTTATTTGAAAAAAATACGGAAGAAAATATTAACTATGTTACATTATTGTCAAATATTCCGGAAGAGATTATATATGAGTCTATTAGTAATATTTTAATCTCGGCTTCGCAAACAAATAATCGCGTTTTCAATACTTTTCCGCTTGCTACCGAGTTGTATAAAAAAGAATATTCGGATATTTTACAACAAACAACAGAAAAATATGGTTTAATAGAGTGGAAAGCAGTTTGCTTGACCAACGAGGTGCATGGACATACTGGTATTTATTCTATCATCGGCGCAAAAATGGGGATACGGGCTATGGAATTTTTTAATGTGGGAATAAATAATTTAGCAATAGTTACTTATGCCGGAAATTATCCGCCAATCAGCTGTTTAAATGATGGTATTCAAATCAGCACCGGCGCCACAATAGGACAAGGACTTATAGAAATTGCCGACTCGGTATATAATATACCCACAGCAGATTTTAGCTTTAACAAACAGACGATTAGAATAAGCTTGAAACCCGAAATCGCTACAAAAATGAAAACGGAAATAAGCTACGGCGTGAAAAATTACGGATTAGAAAGTGATAAATATTGGCTCTATATAGAAGAATTGGCAATCAAATACTGGGCAGAATTTAATAGAAACGACATTTTTAAGGTAGAAAAAATTAATAACTAAATATTTACAGCTATGAGAAATAAATATATGCTTGGCATTTTATTCTTTTTATTTGCAACAAAATTATTAGTTGCACAAGAATCGGTGGCTACTCCCGAACAAATAGAAAAGTTTTATAAAACAAAGACTTGCGTCGTGCTAAATGATTATGCTTTTATTAGTTACAACACCAAAATCAAAGAAGCAGTAGAAAAATACTGGACAATTACCGAATACGAGTACATTTCCATGACCGAGTTTAAAACACGTTGCAAAGACGACAATTATTCTTTTTTGATAGCAACAAAAGTAAATTTTGATGACGACCCAATGGTAGGTTATTCTTATCTTTCATTAGCACTGGGCGACAAATCCGGACTTCTGACTAAGATGCCTGATTTGTGTTCATTCCCTTTGTCTTATTATGATGTTGATTATGAGAAATATGACTACAAACTTGGAGCTATAGTCTTGTTTATGCAAAATCACGTAAAAATCACCCGCGACAATCCTAAGCTGAACAAAACAACGATATTACAATTTTATAACAAGAATTTGGAATCAATGTCCGGAAAAACTTTATACGTAATAAAAGACGAACTCGCATCAGATGTGGATACTGAAGCCGAAATAAAAAAATCTTACAGCGGAAAAGTTAAAATCGTGGAAGCCGAAGAAATAGAAGAAGCCATAAAAAATCAAGATAAAAATGTAGTCTTTTTGCACAAAGTAGGTCCACCCGAAGACTCTGAAAGGAAGGCACGATGTTATAAATTAATACTCGGTGCCTCTGACGGATTACTTTATTATTCTGATTACCACAAGATAACGGATAAAAATGTTGATGCAATACTAAAATCCGACTTTAAAAAGATGAAATAATTAAAAGACACAGCACTTTTAAAATGAAAAAATATTTTGCATTTATATATTGTTTTTTACTTTTTACTCAGCTCTCGTTTTCGCAAGAGATGGGAGCTTTGTTGTTAAAAAATTATAATGTAGAAGAATTTAAAGCAGACGCACAAAATTGGTATGTCCTCCAAGATAAACGCGGAGTCTTGTTTTTTGGAAACACCTCGCGACTCTTAGAATTTGATGGAATATCGTGGAATCATTATTTCAATTCCAATCTTTCCATTATACGTTCTATGGGCATTGACAGCAGCGGAACTATTTTTCTCGGCGGCTCGGCAGAGATAGGATATTTAGAACCCGACCAATATGGTAAAATAATTTATCATTCACTAAATCAATATATACCAAAAGACAAACAAGCATTTCAAGACGTATGGAAAACTTATATTGCCGACAATAAAGTATATTTTTTCACCCGACAAAATGTAATTATTTGGGATTACAAAAAAATAACTATCATTGACATGATACCGTATGCTTTTTTTTCTTTTAAGTTGCATAATAAAAATATAGTAGTGTCAACAAAAGGTCTATCACTATTTAAAGATACTACATTTACCATTTTAAAAAATACTTTTGATATAGTCAAAGGAGGAGGTATAATAAATCTTTTGGAAAGCGACTCCGCAGATAAAATTTTTATTATTTCGGACAAAAAAGGGCATCTTTCATTTGTCAGTTACCATATTTTAAAATAATTACTCAAAAAGTTGAT
>DYQJ01000125.1 GCA_020719345.1 Draconibacterium orientale
CCACCGATTGCATCGGTGGTTATTTATGTGCAACTCCTATCGGAGTTGTGAGTTAGTTATTTTCGCCACCGATTGCATCGGAGGTTATTAATGTGCAACTCCTTCGGAGTTATGAGTTAGTTATTTTTGTCCACCGATTGCATCGGAGGTTATTAATGTGCAACTCCTTCGGAGTTGATTGATAAAATCATAATATTTAAGCTCAATTATTGATACCAATTGTAATAAAAATAAATCATAATAGCCAAGTCTCCGAAAATTCGTAAGGTGGCATTCAAATATTTTTTGCGTTTTTTGTTTCGTAAACTTATGCCGTTGTATTTATTCCCTGAGTTTCCATTATTTTTTTGTTCGGTAATTTTCATATCCTCGCGTCCCCGAATATCCTCGCTGTCAGTAGAAGATTTATCTAAACGAGCTGCATCATATCCTTCTTTATTTTTTTGATGATAAGCATCGCGTTTTCGTAATATTCTTAAAATTTCGATATCATTTGGTTCGTTGTTGTCTTTTTAGTTTTCGTTCCATATTATTTTTTATTTTTAAAATCCAGAAAATTTATTTTACAAATTTAATATTTTTTTTGTTATAAATTCTTTCAAGCGTGGAAAATTTTAGTTTTCAATGAAAAGAATGAAAAAATGAAAATTCATTCATTCTTTCATTTATTCATTCTTTCATTCATTTCATTCCTTTAGTTTATTTAACATTTACTCGGACTCCTTCGGAGTGGGAAGTGAATTCCGGTGCGTACATACATTGAATTGTAGTTATTCCATTAGAGAAGTCGCCGTTGTGCGTTACTCTAAGCGGATATTCAAATACATAAGTTCCTTTTGTTAAGCTGCTGAAGAAGAAATTAGTAGCAGCATCTTTTGTGCTTTCGTAATATCCTAATCCGTCTTGATATTTGTATTTAGAAATAACATTGATAGGTTCCAGTCCGGATGCCCGCATGTCTTTCATGTGAACGTAGTCCATGTCTCTATCTACTCGGAGCTCAATTCGGACTATTATTTTATCGCCGATTTTTAGTTCCGATTTATCTGTAATTGGCTCAATAACTGCTCCTTTGTCGGTAATTATTTCTTTAAAGAGTTGTTTTTTCAAGTTGAGAGGAGTGGCGGCAGGTGTTATTTTATCAAGGTCTTCAAAATATTGCCAGTATAATGCTCCCCATGCAATTACATCATTTTTATTTTCTATGTTCACTTTAGCCATTTCCGGTTTTATTTCGTCTTTGCTCCATGAGGTTTTGAAATATCCTGTTCCTGCTTCTACTGCTGTTCCTTCTATGCTGTATGGGTCTATGGTAGTTTTACCTAACTTAATATCACACAATTGATTATCATCTAACCATTCAGTCCCTTGTAAGAGAAGAGCATAAACGGCTTCGCAAGTTGCTTTTGTTGTAGTCCAGTCGTTAGTTTGCTTATTTTTTAGCAGCCATATTTTTGCATTGTCTATCGCTTCGTTGTCTTCTGTTATTTCGGTAAAAACTTCTATCATAAGTGCTTGAGTTTCAATTGGAGCTTCGTTCCATGAGTAACCAGCCACGTTGCTTATCCAGTACATTCCTAATTCTTCTGATGTTATAGAATTTTCTTTGATAGATTTAACAATGTTTGTAGCAATAGTTTTTTCACCGTATCTGTATAATGCGAGAGCAATAAGTCCTTGATTATATAATGATTGTGAGAGCCAGTATTCTTTCATTTGAGAGAAATAATAATCATAAGCTTCTTGTGTATTATTTTCTCTATATGCATCATTAAAAAAGCTGCGTGCATAAAAATAATGTATTGCAATAGAAGAGAGATGATTTTGTTTTAATTCCTCGTCAGTATAATATTTTTTTAGCCATTTGTAGTCTTCTACTATTTCGTAATCCATATATCCGATGGCATCTGTTATCATTTTTCGTGTTGTGTGGTCTTCTTGAATATCAGTTACTCCGAGTTTATCAAGATGTCCCATTCCGGAGACGATGTGCTGTGTAATATATTGACTTTCAGGCATTCCTGCGAACCAAGGCCAGCCACCGTTTGCGCTTTGTTCTTTTTTTAATTTGTTCAAAGCAATTGCAAGCTCGCCGGACATTCTGTTGAGGTCAAATAATAAACCAACTTGTTTTTTGCGCTTGGTTTCATCTTGTGCTTGCAGAACCCAAGGTGTTTCTTGTAAGATGATAGATTTTAGTTCTTGATTTTTTTCGAGGTTTGAGAGCAGAGCTTCTGATGATGGCAGGTCTTTCCAGGCTTCAAAAACTGTTTGTATATTCGGGTTGCTGTTTGCTATGTGAGTAGCTAAGCTGTTTGCGTAGAAGCGGCTGAATGTTTGTTCGTTGCATTCATACGGATATTCCATCAGATATGGCAACGATTGGACTGCGTACCATGCAGGATTTGAAGTGAATTCTAATGTTAATTTGTGATTTTTAAGCGTTTTAGATTCATTATTCTTTAATTTTTCAAGTGTGAACTCTTTTTTAGAATTTCCTCGTATCCATAGCGGCAGCGATTCGGTGACAAGCATTCGGTTTGTAAGTACCGGTATAGGTTTTTGTTCGCCGTCAGAGGTTTCTCCTGCTTTGGCAACTACTTTGTAGCTTATCAAACCTTTAGAGTCCGGTATTTCTAATTCCCAAGTTATTAAGGTATTTCCGTTGGCATTGACTTTAAAGTCTTGAGTTTTATTAGAAGATTTAACTATTACATTATCAATAGATTGTAGGGTAACAGCATCAAAAAATTCTAATTTTATTTGTCCTTTCAAGTCTTTATCAGAAATGTTACTGATTTTTACCGGGAACTCCATTTTATCTCCTTCGCGGAAGAATCGTGGAGCATTTGGTATTAACATTAAATCTTTTTGTGTGACGAGATAGTTTTCTACGAATCCGTATTTTAAATCTTGCGTGTGAGTAAATCCCATTATTTTCCAACGGGTTAAAGATTCGGGAACAGTAAACGAAACTACTACTTCGCCGTTTTCGTTGGTTTGTAATTGCGGATAGAAGAATGCGGTTTCACTAAAATCGGTTCGGACTTTTACGTCATCAAAGTTTTCTGTTTCTGCTACCGGAATGTTTGTTTCTTTTTCTTCTTCGTTTACAGCATCCATCATTACAGGTGCTGCAGGAGACTCACTTTTTTTGCTCATGAGTTTATCTTTTCTTTCGTATGGCGATTCGTCGGCGTCATCTTCAGATAAGGATTCTACCATGACTCCGTCATAGTCATCGTAAGCATATCTGTAGCGATAGTTATTATAAGAAAAATCGTACCAGTTTAATGTATTGTAAATAATGCTCGGATATGAAGAATGATCATTTAAGGAATAATAATACTGTGAGCTGCTGGCAGTTGAAAATGTGGCAGTACTCCATGGCATCTGGTTATAGTAGCTGTTGTAGATATTAAAGTTCCATGTATTTGCGGCAAATTTGTCAAGTGACTGGTCGTACATAGAAATTAATAGTTCGGACATAACTTTGTCGCCGTTAGCTCCTTTTATTGTAAGTGACCATTTTTCTGTTTGTCCGGGTAATAATTTATCTCGGAAGGAGCTAAATTCTATATTCATTTTTTTATCTGTTCGCGGGACAGTGACAATTGAGGAGTTGTTATAGATGCGATTATCTTTAATAAAAACGAAATGAACGGTAAAATTTCCACGATGTTCTTCGGTTACGGGAATTTCTATGAGCATTTGTTCTTTATTGAGAGTCAGCCATTGTGATTTTGTGATTTTGTTATTATACTCTATTTGATATAATATTTTAACATTTTCTAATGCTGTTCCGATTAAAAATTTGGCATTTTCGCCTGGTTCGCAATAAGTTTTGATTGCAGAGAATAAGTTTATTGTGTTATAAGCCAATGTTTTATCTTTTTCCGAATAGACGACAAAATTTGTTTCATAAGTATTTGTTTTGCCGAATGCGTCTAATGCAGACATTTTGACTCTGTAAATTCCGCTCTCCCAGTTTTTAATTTCTTTTATGTCAATGGTAGTTTTATTGGCGGTGTTAAATTTGTCGTCAAAGACTTGTTTTTCAATTTCCAATTCTTGAAAATCGTTTTCTTTATTGTAAACGTTTCCTGCGAATAGTTCTTCCCATTGTATTTTAGTATAAAAATATGTTTCGGGTTTTGTCCACATGCGTTCTCGTAGCGGTTTGAGGTTGTCTTTGAGCTTATAAATTTTTATATCACCGGAGGCAGTTATTTTTTGTGCGTTGAGGTTTGAGGTGTTTATCTCATAAATATAATTATCTGCTTTTTCGTTATCTTTGCTAATATTTCCGTAGAGGTTAATACTAAGATTTAAAGAACGATAACCTACGATAATAGAGCTGTTGTATGATTGGGTTTCGCCGTTTAGGTCAGTTACATCTACGCTGATGGTGTAATTGAAAGCCATGAATTCTGTTTCCGGATATGTGAGGTCTGGAATTGCTTTGAAAGTTATGGTAAATTCTCCTTTGTCGTCAGTTGTTATTTCGCCGTTTTGTATTTCGGTAGTTGTATATGGGACATATCTGTACCACCATCCTCTCCATTTAGGTTGTCGTTGGACTCTATATTTTACTTGTGCGTCAGTGAGCATTGCACCTGAGTAGTTAGCTGCTTTCCCTTTTACAGTTATGCTGTCGTTAAGTAAATAATTTCCATCAAAAGGGAGCATTGTTATTTCAAAAGTAGGTCTCTTGTATTCTTCTACATTAATGACAACAGAGCCGTTTGAGGTATATATTTGATATTTACCATTTAAAGAGGTTGTAGGAATTACAAAGCTGCCGCTGAAGCTTCCAAAATCATTCGTTGTGAGGTCAAGAGTATTTTGGACTTGCCAATTTGGGTCATAAAAAGTGACTCGGGTGGCTTCGTTCTTGATGATTTCTACGTTATTTTTATTATCTTTAAATAATGAGATTCCTTTGAAAAAGACTGTTTGTCCGGGACGATATATTGCGCGGTCAGTAAAGAAATGTATGACTCTATCTTTACGAGTTACGTCTTCCGAAAACGAG
The DNA here is from genome assembly GCA_020719345.1 of Draconibacterium orientale. GTDB lineage: Bacteria > Bacteroidota > Bacteroidia > Bacteroidales > DYQJ01 > DYQJ01. The sequence continues at coordinate 5,036 of DYQJ01000125.1, forward strand.
AGCCAAAACATATCATCGGTGTATAAAACATCTTTATTATTAGTTATTTCTATGTAAAGATATACTGAATTTTCTGCCGGTGTGGATTTTATTTTAACAAATCCGGTTTCGTCAGTGGCATATGTTTCGTAGGTTGTTTCTACATATTCACGTTTTACAGAGTTCCATTTTTGATAAAAACATCGGACATTGGCATTTTTTATTGGCTCACCGGTTTTTCTATTCAAAACATAAAGATTTTGTGAACCGTCTTTTTCTTTCTGCTTGATATAGCTGAGGTTAGAGACGTTAAGAGCCGTTAATGTAGTTATGTTTTTTTCGTAGCTAAAGTTCGAATTGTTTGCAACGACAACAACGTAAAAACCTTCGTCAAGACCGTTTAAAAGTATTTCTGAGGAGTGACTGTTGAAATCGTTTTCTGTTTTTAAGGAGATAGAGTCCGAGTAAACAGTTTTAGCTGTCTCCATTATTTTTTTATAAGCATCCGTTCCCCAAAGTTTTTTTGTGATACTTTGATATTCGGTACGTTCTATTTTAGCAACTTTATAATAAAATTTTGTAACATTGCAATAATTGATTATTCCTGCAAATTTTTCTTTAACAGATATTGTGCGTTCGGTCATAAACGAAAGCGAGATAGATTTTATAAGTCCGAGTGTGTATTTTGCTTTGTCGGCAGCTAATGTTGTAGAATATTTTTTTATAATATTTTCGCAAATATCATAAGATTTTTTTCGGTAATCTTTATAAATCTGTGTTGTTTCGTCATCACTTTTATAGGCAGAACTTTTTGTATAATAGTAATTTGCTATATTATAAGAGACTTCGGCTACGGCTTCTTTATCTTTATATTTAGTTTCCATATTTAGCAGGGCTTTCAAATATAGTTCGTCCTTTTGGTTATTGACCGAGTAATTTTTAACAAACTCAAGACGAGCGAGTTCTACATCTATGAATGCTTCTAATTCGCTAATATTTTGATATCTAAACTTTAAGAGATTTTGAATGATTAAAAAACAGTTATAGTGCATAGATAATGTGTCGTTGGTAGTTATTTTAATGTTAATAAATTCTTCGGTGCTACCAAAAAAGATGTCGTCTTTAAGTTGAAAAATATCGGCGGGACGGGTCAGCGCTATTTCACCTCTTAAGAAATATGATATTGCACGATTGGCAAGAAAGTCATATAATGTAGGACGTATTTCTTTTTTTACATTTCCCCATTCTATTATTTCTTTATAATATTTTTCAAGATTGATTTTTTGCAGTTCAGTGGCATTTTCAAGAGATAAATTATAATGTTTTATAATTTCATTAATTAGCTGGTCTAAGCTCCATGTTTGTATGTCGTCATTATCAAATTTGACTGTTGCTGTTCGTGACATAAAAGTATAACTATTTTCGTTATAATACATGGTGTACATTTCCGCGAGCATGGAGTGCATCATGGCATTTGTAGGAAATTTCGCGGTCTTCACATCTTCTCGCAACTCGTACAACAATTTCTCAAAAGAGTTTTCTTCTAAGTTCACTTTGAGTTTCAACTTGTAAATATACGCCTTCAACATCTGGTCGTGATTTTCCTTCTCCTTTGATTTCTTGTATATTTCCTCTATTATTTCAAGTGCTGACTTAGGTAAGCCATTGTTTATCAATGAGTCCACCTTTTTCCACTCTTTATCAAAATCACCGAGTATGTTATTAGTGATTTTTGTTTTACGCATCTTCATCTTTATAGCATTATGATTAAAAAAACTTATACCAAAGATAATAATAATTATCCCAAAAAATAATTTTTTCATACTTATTATATTATTAATTTATAAATCTAATATAAAGATACAAAAAAACTTCTTTTCCATAGAAATTTTCCATAAAATATTAAATTTTTATGTTTTTTGCTATTTTGTCGCTAAATTAAAATCTTTTCTGCCATTTTGTCATAATAAAATTATCCCAAACGAAAGCATCATTTTTATAAATAATTGATATTAAAGAGATTATAAAAAAGAATAAATTTTATAAAAAAGAACAAATTTTAGTGGTACATAAATTGATAAATATAGTTCGTAAATAAATTTTGAAAATAAAAAAACAAATTAACAATATAAAATATAGGAGGATTAAACAATGACACTAATAAGAAAAAATTATGTGGATTTCCCTGCAATAGGTAATTGGATAGAAGACATCTTTTCAAAAGATTTGGAAGTGGTATCGCGTTTTAAGGGAACTATTCCGGCAGTAAATATTCGTGAGAGTAACGATTGTTTCTTAGTAGAAGTAGCGGCTCCGGGTTTTGTAAAAGAAAATTTTGATATAGATTTGGATAACAATGTATTAACAATTTCTTCAATAAAGAATGACGAAATTGAAAAAGTAGAAGGTACTTATACTAAGCGCGAGTTTAATTATAGCGAGTTCAAGCGTTCGTTTACCTTACCTGAAACTGCTGATTGCGAAAAAATAGAGGCAAAATACGAAAAAGGTATTTTAGAGGTTAGAATCCTTAAGAAGGAAGAAGCAAATATTCAACCTAAGCGAAAAATAGAGATATTCTAAAAGAGTTAGTACTGTTAAACCCTGCCAGCGTGAAAAAAACGCTGGCAGGGTAAATGGCTGATTTTCACCCTGCCAGCGTTTTTTCACGCTGGCAGGGTTGTGATTTGAGCTGGCAGGGTGAACGGTTAATATACTTTTAAAATGTAAAATAGGCATCAAATAAGTTACCGATATAAATAGTTCCTCCGATGACAAACATAAAATTTTTCATTGTCTTCATGGTTTTATAGTCATTATAACTTGTTTGATTTCCTGTATCTGTCCATCGGGTAAGATATTTTTGTTGCATCATATTAAAGTACAAACCGCTACCTATCAAAATAGGTACAGAAGCGACAAATAATATGCCTTTGGTTTTGTGTTGTTTATAAAATTGTCCCATTCCGGGAATAAGTGACATGGTAACGGCTTTTTGATTAATAATACTTCGCGTAGTTTTGTTAGTAATAGAAAAACTCTTCCCTTCCGGGACTGCCATAATTCTGTAATTATACTCTAATCTCACGTTTTGAATGTCATAAATATCATTATTTATTTTGTAATTAGCAGTTACAAAAAAATGTTTATTGTTGACTTCCATTAACTTGGTAAAATATTCAATAGTTTTCTTGGTGTCTTTACTTTGTTTATATTCAGAGATTTGCGAGATTGCAATGAGTGAGTCTTTGGTTTTATTGTTAAGTTCGGAAAATGAAATAACATTGAATTGTTGTTTAGAATTAGCGAGTTTATTATTAAGCTGTGTAGCCAAATAAGAAGAAATATAGTTACTTTTATCCGTAATATTTCCTTTGTCATCGGTTGTAGGCATGATTAAAACTTGATATACGTCAGGCGAATTATCTACTTTGTTAAAACAATTTTTAACAGTTCGTTTGGCGACATTATTAATAGTTGCATTCAAATAATCTTGTGCCGTAAGTTGGACAACAATTAATATACAAATCAGTGTGAACAATAAGTTTTTCATTTTTATAAATTTTAAAAATTATGAATTATGTTTTTTTAGTCCCTTCGGGTTTTTAAAACCCGAAGGGTCTCTTTTTTTAACTAATTAACCATTTCAAAAGTCTTCGACTATTGATTAAATATACTATACTGCAATTAATTCTTCCATTTCTATATTTTCAACGTATTGTAGTTTATATTTTTTTTATTGATTTGCTATTTGCATACAAAACATCGGGACACATATCTAAATGTGTTTCTTCTATTTTACCATCTAAATTTTTAAATTCATAAGTTATATTTAACCATTCTAATGTATTAACCAAACTTAATGTAACATATTTAAAATTGTCATAATCAAATAAAGGAAACATTAATTTATAATTTTCCGTATTCCATTTTGTAAACAATAATTCAAAATCGGTTACTAATATTTCGCCCGTATTCCAGCGGCAAGTAACTTTAAATGGTTCTATTTTGATTATCTCTATTATACGTGGTAATTTTATCATCTTAAATTTGAATTTAATTCGTTAAACATTTCTAATAATTTTGTTTGATTTGTTGCAATCCACATTTGTATTTTTTTATACATCTTTAAAGGTATTTCTCCTTTTATTACATTTAAAGTTGATATTTCTATTAAACAACTATATTCGGCAAAATCAACGTGTAAATGAGGTGGATTATGTTCATTTGGAAAAATACTTATTTTTACTCCTTCAATTATTATTAGTGTTGGCATATTTTTATTTTTTCGCAAAGATAAGAAAAAATTATGAATTATGAATTATATTTTTTAACTCTTTTTTTACCCTGCCAGCGCAAACTTCTCAACCCTGCTAACTTAACAGTCCAGCTGGCAGAGGGCTGATTTAATATTCGGAATTAACACTTATAGCCAACATTGTTGAGTAAACAATGTTTTTACATCTTGATAAAATTGAATGAAATTAAATTGCTTTTCGTGGCATAAAAATTTCTCTATTCCACGTAAGGTCTGTTCTGCCATTATTTGCAATGTTTTTTGCTCGGTAGAATTACAAAAAATCTCATAACAAGGAAATTTTATATTGAGCAAAAACGTTTTCTCCTGCCGTTTGATATATTTACGCTCCTGCCAGGTGAGAGTACTTTTTAAATCTGGAGAAACAACAATATACACTAAGGTTAAATGTTTATATACTTCGGTATAATCTATCAGCTTTAAATTTTTGTTCAAATATTCGCGTATTTTTACTAAGCTAAATATATTTTTACTGCTACCTTTATCTGAAACGGCAGTTATTATAAATTCTGATTTAGGAAGCTGACCTATTACAGGAATCTCGGATTCGCTCTCATTTTCAATATGTATCATATTATCTAAATATTTTACATCCCGGTGGTTTTATTAATTCCGGATGACCAGACCACATAGGATAAGTATATATTAATATTTTCTCCATTATTAAGGCATGTTTATAATCACCCATAAATACTATCTCATAAAGTAATTCGCCATTTGTTAAAACACATTTATCGGAACTAAAATATACAGAACAAGGATATCTAATTTTTTCACCACATCCGGTCATACCTACTTTCCAAACCTCTTGACTGTTTAATATTGTATAACCTAAAATTGTTTTACCATAACTTAAGATAGGATACTTGCCTGATAAAATTGCTTTTAAAAAATAAACTTCTGCATCTGGACACGAATAAGTTTTTCGTAAAATACCTTCGATTTCCCCTGTTAATTTTAATAAAAGTGCAGATTCCAATGGTAATTCTGACAAAGACTCTCCTACTTTACCTTTTTTATATATTTCAGATGCGATAGATTCTATATTGTTATTATATCTAATTTCTTCTGTATAACAATATTGTGATATTATCAATAACAAAAAAGATATTAATAAAATAGAAACAATTATCAAATGCGAAAAACCTATTTTTAAATGCTTCCCTTTATCTAAAACTACTGACAAATACATAAAAATGAATGATTACAAACAATTTAGTTTATTTTTTTTGCAAAGATACGAAAAAAAATAAAAAAAACAAATCTTAACCAGAATTTTCAGAATAAAAAACGATAAAACCTTTCAAATAGTCGAAGACTTTTGAAATGGTTGAAACAGTGTGAACCGTAGTGATTTAATTCGTAAATTTATTAAGTATTTCACTGGCTACTTTTTTCCAA
>DYQJ01000126.1 GCA_020719345.1 Draconibacterium orientale
AGAAACTCAAGTCAGAGTCTATCCGCTATTTATTACTATTAACGAATAAAATTTATAAATCAAAAAAATCAAGATATAACCTAAATTATATTTTTAATATTTGTAAATTGCGTTTTTTATTAATTTTAAAATTTATAGAAATGAGAAAGACAAATTTTTTATTTACATTTGTTATGTTATTTTTTGCTTTCAATTTATTTTCGCAAAGCGATAATAATTGGCTTAAAGACTTTGATGGAAAAGTTGATGGGGAAGTTTATGATGTTATTAAATCTGCGGCAGACCAGAAAGTCTATTTTTGCGGCGGTTTTCTTTCGGCTAATTCTAATTCCGATATGAAAAATATCACCCGTTGGAATCCTACTTCTAAAGATTGGGAACAATTGCCAGGTATAAATTCGGGACACAGTAATTTCATTCGTTGTATGACCCAAGACGAAGCGGGTAATCTTTATGTCGGAGGAGACTTTTCAAGCATCGGAGGAGTGCCGGCAGGAAGAGTAGCAAAATTTGAAGTAGCAACAGCTAAATGGATTTCTTTAAAAGACGAAAACTATTTTGAAGAAGAACAAATGCGAGGACCTACTTCGGGAGGTGTTTATTCTATTGCAATGTATAACAACATTTTATACATCGGAGGACACACATTTAACAGCGCCGGAGACACTTGGGAAACCTACAAATATAAGTACATACGAACATATAATTTGCAAACCAAAACATGGGGTAAACTCGGCGAAGGAATTAACGGTAAAGTATCCGCTATTGCAATAGACAACAACGGAAATATTTATGCCGGAGGAGTTTTTACTAAAGCAGACAATACAACGGTTTCAAATATAGCAATGTGGAACGGTACTAATTGGGTAGCACTCGCAGGAGGAGTAGACGGCGAAATTATTGCCATGCAATTTTATAACAATAAACTTTATGTCGCAGGAAGCTTTACTAAACTCAACGGAACGATTAATTGCGCAGGAGTAGGTATATGGAACGGAAATTCGTGGGAAGCAATGAACGCCGGACTAAAAAGAACCTCAGGAACAGTTTACGTGCAAGATATTGATATTGACGCTACCGGTAAAGTTTACGTAGGCGGATTTTTTGATGCCAGAGCAAGCGACAACACTCCACTAAACAATTGCGCTTACTTTAATGGAACAGATTGGCTACCTTTGGGCAGTGGACTGGGACGTTCTTCTACGCAAGGGGTTAATGCTGTTTTTGCTGATGGAAACGATATTTATTTTGCAGGATATTTTGCCAATCCTGTTGGCTCGGTCACAACGCATATTAATCAAGCTTTGTGGAACGCTAATACCGACTTTACTCAAGATGTGGTGCCGCAAGTTTCTATAAATACTTACGAAGTTGCCACCACTTCCAACTCACCTTTTACGGCTACGATAAAATTTAGTGAAGTAATTACAGGATTTGAATTAGCTGATATTCAAGTTACTAATGCCTCACTGTCGTATCTCTCTAATACCGTTACCGAAAAAAAATGGACTGTAAAAGTCACGCCTACATCAGTAGGAGCAGTAACGCTAAAAATACCGGCAAATGCTGTCGTAGATGCAAGCAACAAACAAAATACGGCATCTAATAATTATTCTATAATCTATTCGCTTCCTAATCAAGATGATAACCATTGGCTAACAGAATTTGACGGAATTATAGAAGGCGAAATTTATGATATTTGCAAATCTTCGGCTGATGGAAAAATATATTTTTCCGGCGGCTTCTTGAGTGTTAATGGAAATACGGATATGAAAAATTTTGTCCGTTACAACACAGCAGGAAACGTATGGGAACAGGTTGAGGGAATAGATTATACGCAAGATAATTTCTTCCGTTGTATGGTAACTGACGAAAACGGCGACATTTACATAGGTGGCGATTTTTCTAATATCAATGGAGTAAAATGCAATAAAGTAGCTAAATTTGAAGTCGCGACAGGAACATGGAAAAGTTTGTTAGATAAAACTTTCTTTGAGGAAACTCAAATGCGAGGACCAAACTCTGGAGGTGTTTATGCTATAGAAAAATTAGGTAATTATATTTATATTGGCGGTTACACATTCAATTCCTCTAACTCCGAATATCTTTATATTCGTAGATATGACATTATTAATAAAAAATGGGAAGCTGTAGCAGGAGGAGTAGATTACAAAATTAGTGCTTTTGCTAAAGATAACTTAGGAAATCTTTACGCCGCAGGAGCATTTACATCTGCGGGAGGAGTAGCAGTAAATAATATTGCTAAATTTAATGGTACATCTTGGCAAGCACTCGGTGAAGGCACCAATGCCGCGGTATATGCTTTAGAATGGGCGAACGGAAAATTATATGTCGCAGGAGATTTTAGTCACGTGGATGGAAATATTAGGTCACAAGGAATTGCAGTATGGAACGGAACAAATTGGGAGTCAATGGATAAAGGTATTGACAACTCAGAAATCTCATACTCGGTGCAAGACGTAGCAGTAGACTCTGATGGAAAAGTGTATATCGGCGGATATTTTGACATGAGATTTTATGATGACCAAAAAATAAATCACGTAGCAGTTTATGATGGAACTCACTGGACTCCACTTGGAACTGGACTCGGTACAAGCAGCACGCAAGGTATTAATGCTGTTTTTGCCGATGGAAAAAATGTGTACTTCGGAGGAATGTTCTCAAAAGATGGACTATTAAATCAAGCTATATGGAACGATACGAAAGATTTTACGCAAAGCTCAAACCCGGGAGTATATATTTATGACGACGAAACGAAACCGGTGATGAAGGAAAGCTATCAAATAATTATTAATTTTAGTCAAACTGTCAATAATTTTGTTGAATCTGACATATTAATTACAAATGCAACGATAACAAAATTTGAAAATCTTTATTCCAATAAACGATTTAGAATCACAGTTACTCCTACTGCATCTGGACTAATTACCGTAAAAGTGCCGGCTAATGTTTGCACTAATGATGCCAATTTACAAAATGTCGTCTCTAATACTTACCAAAATACATATTATCAGGGAAGTAAAAACTGGTTCTTTGATTTTGATGGAACAGTAGAAGGCGAAATTTATGACATTGTCCACTCAAAAGTTGATAATAAAATATATGTTTGCGGCGGTTTTCTTAGTGTGAACGGAAACACCGACTTCAAAAATATAGCCCGTTGGAATCCGAGAAACAATACGTGGGAACAAATACCCGGCATAGATTATACTCACGAAAATTTTATCCGTTGCATGGTGCAAGACGAAATTGGGAATCTATACATCGGCGGCGATTTTTCTTCTATCGCTGGTTTGCCGACAGGAAGAGTAGCAAAATTCAATATAGAAACACAAACTTGGGAAAGCTTGAAAGACGACAACTTCCTACCTGAAGAACAAGTCCGAGGACCCGAATCTGGCGGCGTTTACGCTATTGCTTACAGCCAAAATTATGTGTACATCGGAGGACATGTTTTTAACTCTACTGACCCAGCGCTTTTGTATATAAGACGTTACAATACTATTAATAAAACTTGGGAAAGTGTAGGACAAGGAGTAGATGCTAAAGTAAGTGCTTTAACTACCGATGACGCCGGTAATATTTTTGCCGCCGGTATTTTTACTAAAGCAGGAAATACAGACGCAAATAATATAGCTAAATGGAACGGCAACTCGTGGGAAGCTCTCGCCGAAGGAACTAATGCTGCTGTTTATGATATAAAATTTTATAACGGAAATATTTATGTCGCAGGTGCTTTTACTAAAGTTGGAAATAATATTCGTTCACAAGGCATAGCTAAATGGAACGGTAACAGTTGGGAAGCAATGGGAGAAGGTATTGATAATTCAGGAATCTCACCAAGTGTATATGGTATAGCAATTGCTGAAAATGGAAAAATTTATATAGGGGGATTTTTTGACACCCGTTTTAGTGATGATAAAAAAATAAATCACGTCGCAGTATTCCAAGACAACGACTGGCAACCGCTTGAATATGGACTTGCTAACAGCTCTACTCAAGGTATTAACACCGTTTATGCTTTGGGAAATGATATTTATTTTGGCGGAGCATTTACAAGACCTATTGTAAACGGACTCTTGAATCATGCTATCTGGAACGAAAACACTGATTTTACGCAAGATAACAAACCCGCAGTATCTTTTACTACCGAAGAAACAAAATTCACTGCAAATAAAAGTTTTAATGTTACCGTAAAATTTACCGAAGAAGTTACTGATTTTCAAAAAACAGATATTACTGTAGAAAACGGAGGAATAATAAAATTAACTCAACAAGTGGACACACGAATTTATATTGCCGAAGTTACTCCTTTGGACGATGGAGAAGTAAAAATTTATATGTTAGCCGATAAAGTAAAAGATATAAATAATAACTTTAACATTGAGTCAGATATTTTATCTATACATTATGATTCTGATTTGGCGGGATTAGACAAAAACTGGTTCTTTGATTTTGATGGAAAAATTGAAGGCGAAGTATTTGATATTTGCAAATCTTCTAAAGACGAAAAAATTTATTTCGTAGGCGGATTTTTAAGTGTAAACGGTAACAGCAACATGAAAAACATGGTTCGTTATATTCCTACTTCTAATACTTGGGAACAGGTAGAGGGAATAGATGCGTATCATTACAATTTCATTCGTTGTATGGTGCAAGATGCAAACGGCGACTTATACGTAGGAGGCGATTTTTCAAACATAGGAGACGTCTCGGTAGGTAGAGTAGCCAAATTCTCGGTGCAAACTGGAGAATGGAGTGCTTTAGAAGATGTAAATTTCTTTGAAACTTCACAAAAGAAAGGACCTAACTCAGGCGGAGTTTATGCAATTACTATTTCTGGTGATTACGTCTACATCGGAGGACATACTTTCAATTCTACTAACTCGGCTTATTTATACATTCGCAGATTTAATATCGTAAATAAAACTTGGGAAGCAGTAGGAAGTGGATTAGATGCAAAAGTTTCGGCACTTACAACTGATGCGCAAGGCAACGTATATGCGGGCGGAATTTTTACCAAATCAGGCGAACTAACCGTAAACAACATTGCTAAATGGAACGGAAGCAGTTGGGAAAACCTTGGAGAAGGAACTAACGGACAAGTGCTGGAAATTGCTTGTTATCAGAACAATGTGTATGCTGCCGGAATTTTTACCAAATCCGGAAACAATGTTAAATCTAAATGTGTCGCAATGTACGATGGAATAAACTGGAACAAAATGGGAGAAGGCATAGACAATTCAAGTATTACGCCAAGTGTTTACGGACTTACCATTGACGCCGACGGTAAAGTTTATATAGCCGGTTATTTTGATATACGATACAGCGACGACGCAAAAATAAATCATTGTGCCGTTTACCAAGACAACGACTGGCAAGCACTCGGAAATGGAATCGCACAAAGCTCTACGCAAGGGGCGAATGTTTTGTACGCAGATGGAAACAATATTTATGCAGGTGGTATGTTTAGCAGACCTACAGGAGGAACACAAAATACGGCTATCTGGAACAAAAATGTTGATTTTAGTGCAGACCTCATTCCATCAGTAAAAATATATTCTTTTGATAATCCGACTACTAACAACAATCCGGTAGAAATTATTATAGAATTTAGCGAAATAGTAAACGGTTTTGAAACCAATGATATAACTATTGAAAATGCAACAATCAGCGAAATGACTCCTATTATTGAAAAAACGAAATTTAAAGTTAAAATTATTCCCGACAAAGATGGAAATATTACTTTAAATATTGATGCTAATAAAGTAACAGATGCTACCGGAAATTACAATACTGCCGCTACCGAATTTTCAATAAATTATACGCAGGTAAATTCTATTGATAACATTAATAACGATTTTTATATCTACCCGAATCCTTGTGCAGACTGGTTGAATATTGTCTCACAAAAACAAATTGCCGACTTTGAGATAAAAATATTCTCATTACAAGGAGAGTTGATATTTAAAAATAAAAATGTTAAGACTGTCAATATCAACAATTTTGCTGTAGGAATTTATATTATTGAAATTAACGATGGCAAAAATGTTTATGTAAGTAAGTTTGTAAAACAAAATTAAGGAATGTTTTAATTAGAAGAGATGAAAGAACTTTATATCTTTCATCTCTTTATGATTGTAACGCTTAAATGGTTATAATTTTAACTTTTATTCTTATGTAATTGTTTCGTAATTAAAAACTCTGCGAAACTCTGCGAGAATTTGATAATCAAAACATTCAAGAATCTTATTTCTTTAAAACGGTCACGTCGCCTCGTCTGATAAAGGTTGTTCCGTTTGCGAATTTTCCTTTTGCGTCGTAAATATATACTCCAGTTTCTACTATTTTGCCGTTGACATATCCATCCCATCCGACTTTGATGTCATCGGTTCTAAATATTAAATCATTACTTTTAGAATAGATACTAAGCGAATACTCTTCCACATCAGTGGCTACTGCCGGGCAAAAAACATCATTTCTGAAGTTTACCTTAGAATATACTCCTCCGTTTGGTCCAGACAAATTAGGATAAAAGGCATTAGGAAAGACGATGACATATCTGTTGTATTCTATGTTGATAGTTGTTTTTGCCGAGTCTTTACAATTGTCCGAAGAAATGGCAACCAATTTTACGTCATATTTTCCTATTTTGGCAAATTTATGTTTCGGCTCGTTCTCATACGATATTTGATGATCTCCAAAATCCCATGTATATGCGTCTGCATAGGAAGAGTAATTAACAAATTCTATTTCCGAGTCTGTTTTCAATTCGGTATTTAACGATTCGTCAGTGAAAGAAAAATCAGCTTCTGGAGATTTATTAACGATGATAGTGTCGTAAAAAATATAATCTTCTTCGGCGTCTTTGCACTGCATTTTCACGTAATAAGTTCCGGCTTCTTCATAAATGTGCTGCGGATTGTCTGTTAGTGAGGTGTGATTGTCTCCAAAATCCCATACAATAGAACTTATTTGTGGAACATTATTTTGAAAATCTACCGTTAACGGTTCACATCCTATGTCTTTTGAGGTGAAAAATTGTAAGTCTTTTTTATTTTTTGTGTCTTCTGTTATGAGTTCTAAAAATATAGGTATTCCTATGATGGCACCAATGTAACCAGCATTATAATAATTTTCATAGGTAGGCAGATTCTCTTTTTGTATAGAAGTATTTGTAGCTATTTTATTTTGTGGAGTTTGCTTTGAATAAGAATGGATATTATCAGTGTTATTTTTAGTAGTAAGTTCATTATTATAACTATTAAAATCTGTATTTTGCTGATATTTGCGCACACTATCAATGTCAGTTATAGTTTTATCAGTTTCTATTGCCTGTGCTTTGTTGGTATTTTTATCTTTAAAAGTATAAAAAGCCAATGATGTGGCGACACTAAGCAATGCCAAAACAGTTACGGCTAATATCTTCCGAAGTCCGTTGTGATGTGTGGTCTTCATCTTTTGTTCTATGTTGTTCCATACTTTGTCGGATGGTTTTATCTTAAAATCCTCAAAATTAGTCTTGTACAAAGTCTCCAGATTGTTATTATTATTCGTTAGCATATTTAATTTTTTTTAGTTCTAAAAGTTTTTGTTGCACTATTTTTCTGGCTCTTGAGTATTGCGACTTAGACGTGTTAATATCAATTTCCAACATTTGTGAGATCTCTTTGTGTTTATAACCTTCTATTGCAAACAAATTAAAGACCATGCGATATCCATCCGATAATTTATTAATAACCCCCAACAGTTCTTCATGTGAAAATTCGGCGGACTCTATTTCTACATCTTTTATATCAGTCTCTTTAATATCTGAAATATCAGCATGATGCTTATATTTTAAATTTTGATGATAATATGTTATAGCTGTATTAATTATTATACGTTTCATCCATCCTTCAAAAGAACCTGCTCCGGTATAGCTCTTCATATTAAGAAATATTTTTAGAAATCCATCTTGCAATATATCTTCGGCGTCGTCAATATTGCGAGAGTATCTTAAGCACAGACCGTAAAACACAGACGCATATTTATTATATAAATACCTTTGTACCTTAGAATTGTTATTAATACATTGTTCTATTATATCTTTCTCTTCCATAATTGTTTCTTAGTTTTAAGACTGCGAAATAAATAAAATAGTTGCATAATATTCAAAAAAAAATAAAAAAAAGTTTTGTATAAATTTATATTAAGTTTTTTATCTTTGACGTTATTATTACAAGTAAAAATACACAAATTCTTTATAGTCATGAAAAAAACTTTCATATTTTTTATTAATTTTTTGCTCATGTGTGGTGTCTATGCGCAAACAGTGGATTGTTTTGATAAATTTGACACCGTTCAAATATTTAAGTATAAATTCAAAGGACTTGGCATAACCCAATGTTATTTACAGATGTCGTATTCTAATTATAAAATCTTTAATCCTAAGGTATTAGAAATAACGAGAGATAAGAAAATAGAAAAAATACAGCTGGTTTATACTAAGTATCCATCTGGAACTAATCATGCATATTTGAATAAGCGGCGCCTCGCCGAATTACAAAAAATAGCCCCCGAATATTTTAAAAATGACTCTATCAAATGGGAATTAGTAGAACAAACGGCTTGCACAAGTACCGATGTTTATAACTATTTTCATGGATTTGTCATCACATACGGGCAAATAGAAGAAATCCGAGTTCACATTCCCGGCGGAGAAGGTCTGGCAAAAATAGTATATGGCGAAACTGCCCCGACAGACTCCACAGTACTCAAAGTCTTTGAGCGAAACCTTAATTGGGACAACATGTTAATAGTCTCCGACTTCACCGGAAGCATGACATGTTATGTTAGCCAGGTATTATTGTGGTATCACTTAAAAATAAAAGACGATAAAATAAAAAGCTTTGTCTTTTTTAATGATGGAGACCGAACCCCCGACTCTGAAAAAGTTATCGGCGCCACCGGCGGAATATATCATACTGATGCAGAAAATATTGACTCGGTAATCAGTGTGGCAGTGACAACAATTAGCAACGGTTCCGGAGGAGATGGACCCGAAAATGATATAGAAGCCATATTATTAGGATTAGAAAAATATCCGTCTACAGAAACAATTATACTTATCGCTGACAATAAAGCCGATATGCGAGACACTTTATTAATTTCTAAAATAACTAAGCCAATAAAAGTTATATTGTGCGGCGTAGAAGACCAAATTAACGTTCAGTATTTGAATCTGGCGAGACAATCAGGTGGCTCCATTCATACAATAGAAGAAGATTTAACAGATTTAGTCAGTCTTAACGATGGCGAACAAATAAAAATAGGCGATGCAATATACATTATAGAAGGTGGACGCTTCAAATTTCTCAAGAAAGTCACTAATAAGGTATATTCTATGTAATTAACTATTTAGCAAAGGCGAGAAAATAATGATAAGTGGCGAGCGTGTTTTCGCTTGCCACTTTTTACCGCAACTTATATCTATTTACACTTCTATGTTAGAAGGGAAATTGAACGCGGTGATTTTTTCTAACGTAGAGAATCGTTTTCTTATGTCTTTGTATTTTACCCATTGTATTCCTTCGGTTCCAAATTTTTCTACAGCAAAAGATGCCATCGCTGTCCCTGCAATAATTGCATTCTTCATATTAGCAAAGCTAAAGTCATTAGTATTAGCGAGATAACCACAAAATCCTCCTGCAAAAGTATCACCTGCACCTGTTGGGTCAAACACTGATTCTAAAGGTAATGCCGGAGCGGCAAAAGCGTTATCTTTATCAAATAACAAAGCACCATGCTCTCCTTTTTTGATTATCAAATATTTAGGTCCCATAGTTAGAATTTTTTTTGCTCCTACGATGAGTGAATATTCTCCAGATAGTTGTCTTGTTTCTTCATCATTGATAATCAAGACATCTACTAATTTGATAGTTTTCAAAAGTTCTTCGTGCATAATGTTCATCCAGAAGTTCATTGTGTCCATAGCTATCAATTTAGGGCGTTTTTCCAATCTCTCGATGACTTGTCGTTGTATTATCGGTGTCAAATTTCCTAACATCAGAACGTCAGCATTTTGATATTTAGTTGGAACGACAGGGTCAAAATCGGCTAATACATTAAGTTCAGTCACCAGGGTATCCCGTTGATTCATATTATTATGATATTTTCCTGACCAGAAGAATGTTTTTTGGTCTTTTTTCATTTCCACTCCTTCTATATTAATATTATGACCTCTTAGTAGAGTAAAATATTTATCGGGAAAGTCATATCCTACAACAGAAATCAAATTTATAGGCACCCCATAATAAGAAGCTGAGAGAGTAATATAAGTACCTGCTCCGCCCAGTATTTTGTCTGTTTTTCCATACGGAGTCTCTATGGCATCAAAAGCCACACTACCAACCACTAATAAATTGTTCATATCAAATATCTTATTAAAATTATCTTTTATATTTTTGTACAAATATATATTAAAATTATAATTTTAAAAAATTTTTTTCTTTTTTGAAAAAAAACTGCAAAAAAATTTTGTTTTTAAAAAAAATGTTATACCTTTGCATTGTTAATGATAAACAACAAAGTTCTTTTTGAAATAAATACATTCTCTAGTAGCTCAGTTGGTTAGAGCACCTGACTGTTAATCAGGGGGTCCTAA
>DYQJ01000127.1 GCA_020719345.1 Draconibacterium orientale
CTTGAAAATAAAATAAATAGCGTGTTTAGTCACCATTATTTTACGCTATCAAATCTTTATCATCAGAAAATAAGTCATTTGCTAATTTTTGTAATTTTGCAAGAAAACTTCTCTTTTCTGCGTCATATTGAATTATATCATTAGAAGATAAGAATGTTTTATTTACTTTTTTTCGAATAGCTAAAAAAATCTTTGATGCATCAATAATTTCTGTAAAAGCATTTTTAAAATCTTGACTAAAATCTGGTGTTATATACTTTGCGCTTCTTTCAAGATAAATTTTTATAGAAACATTTTTTTTGTAGTAATAACAAATATCTAGATTAGTTAAATGAAAAGTTGGTCCCCAAAAATCTAAAAATTTTTTCCTTATAAATTTCGCATACGAACCTAATGGTTTATAAAAATTGTCGTTTTCAATGCTTTCATAAACATATTTTACTAAATCATCACGCAATGATTTAAAAAAATATATAGTTTTACTTATCGTGCTTTTTCCACTCGCTTGCGGACCAATTAAAACATTATAATCCTTTATTTCAATATTAACATCCTTAACAGGTCCAAAATTTTTAATTTCTATTTTCTGCATATATTAATTTTTTTTAAACTAAAAATATTTGTCAAAAAAAACTGATTTTTAAGATGATACATCATATTTTTGCGACAAATATACAAATAATATTTCAAAGTTTTAAAAAATTAGTTATAAAAAGCAATAATATCATGATAATATTGCTTAATTGTAATTTGAATTGTATTTATACTCAAAACGAGTATAATTTTAACTTTTATTCTTATCTAATTGTTTCGTAATTAAAACTTTGCCAAAGTTTTACAAGTTTTTTAGTTGTCGTAACGTTTTAGTTTTATGCCCATTACCAGAATGTCGTCAAGTTGTTTATAAGAACCCATCCAGTTAATAAGTTCGTTTTCTAACATGTCTCGTTGTTGTTGTAGTTCTTTTAGATGAATAGACTCAATAAAATCGCGGAATCGTTTAATCATATATTTTCGTTTGCTTTTTCCTCCGAATTGGTCTGGATATCCGTCCGAGAACATATAAATAATATCATCTTGTTGAATATCAATAATATTATTAGTAAATGCGTCTTTTTCGCCGTAATATATTCCGATGGGCATTTCGTCTGCTTTATATACTGTTATCTGTTTGTTTCGCATGAGGATTAGTGGATTATGTGCTCCTGCGTAGTGCAATTGATTAGTATCTTGGTTAATCATACAAAAAGCCATGTCCATTCCGTCTTTAGCTTCTCCTTCTTTTCCGGTTTGTCGCAAATGGATTTTTATATTTTCGCGTAGTCTGGAGATTATAATATCCGGTCTGATGTCGTCATAATTTATTTTGTTAATAATTTCGTTGAGGAAAGAAATTCCGAGCATACTCATGAAAGCTCCCGGTACTCCATGTCCTGTGCAGTCTGCTGCTGTGACGAGGATTTTTCTTTGAACTTTGTTTACCCAATAGAAGTCTCCCGATACGATGTCCTTTGGTAAGAATAAGATAAAATTTTCGGGTAATATACGCGTTACCACATCTTTCGGCGGAATTACGGCATCTTGTATTCTTTTTGCATAATGAATACTTTCGGTTATTTTTTGATTTTGTCTCGCTATTTCTTGTTCGGCGAGTTTTATTTTAGTTATATCTGTTTCTACTGCAACGAGTTTATAAATAGAGTCGTCGTCATTAAAGATAGGAGTTAGCGTTGTTTGTTTCCACATCTCTATGTCTTTTCGTTTTTTGGTGTATGTGGTGTATGTAGCCGAGCTTTTATCTTTTATTTTTCTGTCAATATTTTCTAAATCAGCGCTATCTGCGATAGTATTTAAAATATTTCCTCCGCATGATTTTTTAAATTCCTCAAAGCTTTGTTCCATTAGTCGTTCGAATCCTGCATTTACCCATTCTATTTCTCCGTTAGGCGAAGTTATTATTACCGAGTTGGTTGTTTTTTCTACTACCAATGATAGTTTTGCGAGTTCTTTATTTTTTAGTTCTAACTCGTGAGATTGTTGCAATATCATCTTGTGCTGACGATTAATTTCTTCTTCGGCTTCTTTTATCTTTGTTATATCGGAGTCTATCATAACTATTTTGGAGATTTCTTGATTGTTGTTCAAAATAGGGGTCATCGTTGTTTGCGCCCATAGTCGGTTTCCTTCGCGGGTGATGATAAAAGTCTCAAATATTTCGGTCTGCTTATTTTGTATGCATCTCTCTAATATCTCTTTTATTTTCGGATGTGAGCTGACTTTTGTAATATTTTCATCTATCTCATTAGATAATAGTTGAATCGTATATCCGTAGAGCCGGGTAAAACCGGCATTAACCCATTCAAAGTCGCCGTTTTTTTCTAATATGGCAACCGCACTGCTGGTCTGACTTGCAACTATAGACAGTTTTTCCAGTTCCACATTAAATGCAGATAGTTCTTCTGCTTGTGCTTGTATTTCTTCTTTTTGAGCTTCGAGCATTTGATTTTGTCGCTTTGTAGTGCGATACCCTTTGAAAACAAAAAATATCAGTATTCCGATGATTCCTAATAATATAGATAAAATTAACAGTGCGTATCTTTGCACTTCTATTTGTACATTCAATTTAACTAATTCTAATTGTTTGCGCGTTATTTCGTCTTCATAACGTTCGGCTTCTTCTTTTTGTTGTAGCAGTTCTAATTCTTTCTCTTTAATTAATTTTAGCTGTTCTTCATATTCGGCTTGTTTTTGAAATAGGTTTTCTTGTTGTTGCTTAATTTGATTGTTTTGTTCTTCTACCTGCGCGCTTTTGGATTCTAATTCTTTTTCTTTTTCATCATTTTGAGTTATTAAATCTATCAGTGCGAGTTTTTGTTCGTTAATATTTTGTTGTTGATTCTTAATTTCTTCATTTTGTGTGATAATTTTTTCTTTCTGTAATGCTATGTCTTTTTGTTGTTTCTCTATTTCTTTTTGTTTTTCTTTTAAATTTGCCTCCGTTTGTTTGAGCTCTATTTTGGCTTTATCTAAGAGTTTTTTTGCGTCAATGTCTGTACCGCCGAGAGTTGTAATATCTCCTATCACAGTTACGCCAGCATTTTTTATAACTTCGCGATTGTACTCAAAAGAGACAATAGAATTTAATGTTGTCAAATTGAACATTATTTTATCTGATTGACTCCACGAGTCGGTGACAAGCACTATTCCGGTTCCCTTAATTTTAGTTAAAATTGTTGGTATCATGTCGTTGTATTCATTTTCTATGAATAAAAGATGTGTAGGATTTTCTTTTATCTCGCTTAGCTCGGTATATTCAACTACGATAGCTTTTGTTCCGTTAAGATATTTTTTGCGAGTGGCTTTTTTTAGTTCGGTCAACATTTTCTCTGAGCAGAGATAAACTCCTATTGTTATTTGGTCAATATACTCGTCATCTTCCCAAACAAGAAACTGTGGAAACTTATATATCAGCTCGGCTTTTTGCTCTTCTACATAGCTATATTGTGCTTTGGTATCTAAAGCAGCTATAAAAATGAATATATATATGAAAAACAGATATTTATGTAAATTTATCATGTGTTTTGTCGTTAAAGATTTTTGTTGTTAATTATACGCAAAAATAACTTTTTTTATTATAATATATCAATAATTATTCTTATTTTTGCAAAAAAATAAAATTTTTCTTTATGTTAAATACTATTTGTGCAATAGCTACTCCCAGAGGAGCAGGTGCAATAGCGGTGATTCGGATATCGGGTGAGCAAACATTGGCGGTGGTCTCCAAAATTTTTCTTGCCGGGAAAAAAAATCTTGTTTCTCTTCCAGCAAACACTGTGCATTACGGAACAATAATAAATGGCGAGCAAATGATTGATAATGTAATAATTACATTATTCAAATCTCCTCATTCTTATACCGGCGAAGATTCTATAGAAATATCTTGTCATGGTTCGTTACATATTCAAAATAAGATATTGGAGTTGCTGATAAACAATGGTGCGCATCTTGCTAAGCCTGGCGAGTTTACGCTTCGCGCATTTTTAAATGGTAAAATTGACCTTTCTCAAGCTGAGGCAGTGGCAGATTTGATTGCCTCTGAATCTGAGGCTGCACATAAAATAGCGCTTCAACAGCTAAGAGGTGGCTTTACAAAAGAATTAGCGGCACTAAGAGACAAATTAGTGAATTTTATCTCGCTGATAGAGTTGGAATTAGATTTTTCGGAAGAAGAAGTGGAATTTGCTGACCGCAAACAGCTGTTAGAATTGCTTATTAACATACAAAAACATATTTTTACATTAATAAAATCTTTTAAATTAGGAAATGTATTAAAAAACGGAATTCCGGTGGCAATTATTGGTGAACCCAATGTAGGAAAATCCACTTTACTCAACGTTTTGTTGAACGAAGAGAAAGCCCTTGTCTCCGAAATAGCCGGAACTACACGCGACAGCATAGAAGATACTATTAATATTCAAGGAATTACATTTAGATTTATTGACACTGCCGGAATACGCCAGACAGATGATATAATTGAAAATCTCGGTATAGAACGAACTTTTAAAAAGATAGAACTCGCAGATATTATCCTTTTTATTGTAGAAACAGAAAGTTTGCAAAACTCCAAAGATAAAATACAAGAAATTGTAAATAAATATCCGGATAAAAAATGGATAATAGTGATAAACAAAATAGACACCGCCGAGTCGGTAGAGCATAAGATAGAAAACACAATAGGACTCCCAACCGTAAGTATTTCTGCAAAGAAAAGATTGTTTATCAACAATTTAGAATCTATGATTTTATCACAAATAGATACCCATAAACTAAATGTAGGAGATACTATCATCACAAATATTCGTCATTATGAAGCGCTCATGCGTGCTAACGAGTCCCTTCAACGAGCTGTAGGCGGTATTGAAAGCAATATTCAAACCGATTTTTTGGCACAAGATATCCGTCAGAGTATGCACTATCTTGGCGAAATAACGGGACAATTTACCAATGACGAAATATTAGATAATATATTTAAAAATTTTTGTATCGGAAAATAATTTGATTTCCGATTTTTGTTAAGTGCTTGTTTTTTGATTGGACAGAAAAAACAAATATGAATTATTTTTTTACTTTTGCAAAAGTAATTGCTATTGGGCATAGATGTGTTTTTGAATTAAACCGAACCAGTCCCTCTTCGCAGAATGATACAGTTTGCTCAGATTTTCAATGATGAGCAAATTGTCGTATCACTAATACGACAATTGACGTGGACACATTTCATCGCTCTGATTCCTGTTAAAGACGAATTGCAAAGAGATTTTTATGCTCAAATGTGCAGAATTGAAGGATGGTCGGTTAGTATGCTTCGCAATAAAATTGACAGCATGCTTTACAAAGAATTACTTAAACAAAAATTACACGTAGCGATTGAACTAACTAAAAAACGATTTGAAAATAATGATAAATGGTAAATGGTAAATTGAAAAATGCAACGTAGTTGCTAAATCTTTGTAAAAATGAATGAAAAAATAAATAGCAACGTAGTTGCTAAATCTTTGTAAAAATGGGCATGTTTCATTTATTAGTTTACACTTCTTTGCGAAACTTTGCGTTTTTACCTTTGCGAGACTCTGCGTGAAACATTTGATTATCAGTTTCTCGCAGAGTTTCGCAAAGTTATTCGCAGAGTTTCGCAAAGAAAAAAGTGTCAACTACTTTTAAGCATTTATAAAAGATGCCTAAAAATGAATGAAAAAATAAATAGCAACGTAGTTGCTAAATCTTTGTAAAAGAAATAATAAAAACATAAAAAAGGTGCGTAGCACCGAAACATAAAACAAAATCTAAATAAAAAATGGCAAATACATATACACAAATTTATATACAAATTGTTTTTGCAGTGCAAAACCGAACAAATTTGATAACAGAAAAATTCAGAGACCAATTGGAAAAATATATGTGTGGAATAATTTCGAACAATAAATCAAAACCATTGGCTATTTATTGTAATCCAGACCATACACATATTTTAATTGGACTGCATCCTTCTATTTCAGTGGCAACTATTGCAGGAGATATTAAAGCGAGTTCATCAAAATGGATAAATGAAAACAAATTTGTTGTTGGAAAATTTAATTGGCAAGATGGTTACGGGGCATTTAGTTATTCAAAATCACAAATTGATGATGTTTGTAAATATATTTTAAATCAAGCCGAACACCACAAAAAAAGAACATTTAAAGATGAATATTTATCTATTTTACAAAAATTAAATATTGAATATAATGATTCGTATTTGTTTGAATGGTATGATTAATAAAAGTTTCGGTGCTACGCACCTTCAAATGATAGGAAACATTTTTTTTACAAAGATTAAGCAACTATGTTGCTATTTTGTGGGTTGCTTTTTTCTACAAAGATTAAGCAACTACGTTGCTAAAACAATGTAAAATTTTAAAAAAGGGCGTAGCCCTGAAATCTTTGTAGAAAAATAAAAGTATTATAAAAATTTTATTTTTCTTTGATTCCTTTCATATCTTTGTGGTTAAAAATAAGTTAGCATATTTTATGAATTATTGAGGTTAAAGTTAGGACGTGTAGGATTTGCGGAAATAAAATGCGTATCGGAAAATAAGGATTTATTTTTTTATCTGTCCGAATAACGAGTCCACAAATTCTGTTTTATCAAAAAGTTGGAGGTCTTGTATTTTTTCACCTATACCTATGTATTTAACGGGAATTTTAAATTGGTCTGATATTCCTATCACTACTCCACCTTTTGCTGTTCCGTCAAGTTTTGTTAGCGCGAGCGCTGTTACTTCAGTTGCGAGGGTAAATTGTTTAGCTTGTTCAAAAGCGTTTTGTCCTGTTGAGCCGTCAAGCACTAATAATATTTCGTGTGGCGCTTCGGGGATTGCTTTTTGCATAACATTCTTAATTTTAGTTAGTTCGTTCATTAAGTTTATTTTGTTATGTAGTCTTCCAGCAGTGTCAATAATCACTACGTCTGCTCCGTTTTTTTTAGCCGAGCTTACAGCGTCAAAGGCTACTGCTGCAGGGTCTGACCCCATTTTTTGTTTTATAATAGGTACTCCGGCTCTTTCTGCCCATATTACGAGTTGGTCTACTGCGGCGGCACGAAAAGTATCTGCTGCTCCGAGATAGACACTTTTACCGGCTTTCTTAAATTGATAAGCGAGTTTTCCGATGGTTGTAGTTTTTCCGACTCCGTTTACTCCTACTACCATCATTACGTATGGGTCTCCGTCTTTAGTTTTTATGTCGGCATTGAAATTAGTAGCGTTGTTTTCATCTAACAGATTAGCAATTTCTTGCTTT
This sequence comes from Draconibacterium orientale, assembly GCA_020719345.1. Taxonomy (GTDB): domain Bacteria; phylum Bacteroidota; class Bacteroidia; order Bacteroidales; family DYQJ01; genus DYQJ01. Next base: position 7,336 of record DYQJ01000127.1, read on the forward strand.
AAGATTCCGTTAAGTTCGTTAGTATTGACATATTTATCGCGTGCTACTCGTTCTTCTATCCGTTTGATTATTTTCAACGTAGTTGTTACTCCTACGTCCGAGCTGATTAATACGTCTTCTAAGTTGTCCAGTACTTCGTCATCTACTTTAGACTTTCCCATCACTGCTCTGGAGATTTTCTGGAAGACATTTTCTTTAGTCTTCTCTAATCCTTTGTTCAAATCTTCCTTTTTCTCTTTGGAAAAAAAACCAAAAATACCCATATCCTTATAATATTAAACTAAAAAAGCTTTCTCCATGTCATGAAGAAAGCTTCACTATATAACTTCCTTAAAATTACTTGATTTTCTTCAATGTTTCTTGCGCTAATTCTTGGGGAACGATTTCTTCTCTAAATATGTAAGCTCCTGTTTTAGGGGATCTTACCATCTTTACCACTCTTGTTACCCCTTTTGCGTCTTCCTTTTTTAATGTTGCAACAACCTTTTTTGCCATGACTTTAAAATTTATTTGATTTCTCTATGCACTGTAACCTTTCTCAAAATCGGGTTATACTTTTTCAATTCCAGACGTTTAGTGGTCGTTTTGCGGTTCTTAACGGTGATGTACCTTGAGGTTCCCGGCATTCCACTATCTTTATGTTCGGTACATTCCATGATTACCTGAACTCTGTTACCTTTTGCCTTCTTTCCCATTTTTAAAGCTAATTTTAATAATTTTTAATATAACCTTTATCTTCGGCTCTTGTTAGCGCTTCCTTTAGACCGATTTTACTAATGTTTTTTATACCTGCGGCTGTTACTTTCAAAGTTACCCATCTGTTCTCGTCTTCGAGGAAGAAACGTTTGTTGAAGAGATTAGGATAAAATCTGCGCTTAGTTTTTCTATTTGAGTGAGAGACATGATTACCTGACATGTATCTCTTTCCTGTTATTTGACAAACTCTCATTTCTATATATCTTTTATTTCTTGTTTACTTTATTTTCAGAGTGCAAAGTAATATAATATTATTCTAATAATCAAATTTTTTTATAATTTTTTTTTCTTTTTATGTTAAATAGATAATTTTTGTAGATAACTTATTAAATCATAAATAGTTTCAAAAATCAAGTTCGTATTATTTTGACATATTTTCCAGCAATATCTGTAATTATCATAAATAATATACAATTTAAGCGAGGTATTATTGTCTATAAAATAATTTATTCGTTTCAAGCTGTTGACGGTCATTTGATAATGTAACTCGGAATTAGTGCAATTGAGTACTTCTATCGGATATTTTAACTCGGTATTATAATCAAAATCCATCTTAGCGTGGTTGAAATTAATTGCTTTATTATCAAAAATATTGAAGATATTTTCTGTAAGAATAAGGTCTTCGGGCGCTCCGGCAATTATTTTATTGTCCGCGATGAGCCAAATTTTATCTGCTAATTTGAATACAATATTCAAGTCGTGTGATGAAAATATAATCAATTTATTTTGTGTTTTAGATAGATTGTATAGCAATTTTAACATAATATATTTATTACTAATATCAAGGAATGCTGTTGGTTCGTCTAACAATATGCAATTAGTTTGTTGTGCTAAGCTTCGTGCTATCATTACACGTTGCAATTCGCCATCACTTATTTGTGTCAGATATTTGTTTTTAAAATGTTGCATTCCTACCATTTTCAAGCTGTTCAGCACAATATCTTCGTCTTGTGGAGTTATTTGTCCGAGCCAATTTGTATGCGGGAAACGTCCGAGTCTTACTAATTCTATCACTTTCATATTAGCAATTTTTAGCGTTTCGGTTGCGACTAAGCTTATTTCTTTGGCTAAATCTCTTAGTTTATAGTTAGTTATCCGTTTATTTTCTAAAAGTATTTGTCCTGTTTTGGCTGGAATGATATTCATAATAGTTTTTAGCAGCGTGCTTTTACCTACGCCGTTCGCCCCTGCGATACAAATGAGTTCGTTTTTATGAGCTGCGAGATTTATATTTTCAATCAGCACCTCTTCTATGCTATTGTTTTTGTAAGCAATTTTTAAGTTCTCCAATTTTAAATAAATATCCGACATTATATTTTATAAATAAAAAGAATAAAATTTTAACAAAAATAAGATTCTTTTTTAATATAAAAATTGTAATTTTGCAAAACAAAAAATAAATAATATTAAATACGTGTAATTATGAAAAAGATAATATTTCTTTTTGTTATCAATTTATTGATAATAAATGTTTTTGCTCAGGATAATCGGGCTATTATTAGTTTTGATAAGATGTCGCATGATTTTGGTAGTGTTGCAGAGGATGGCGGGATTGTTTTATATACTTTTGAATTTACCAACTCAGGAGGCGAGCCATTGATTATTACAACAGTAAGTGCGAGTTGTGGTTGTACTACTCCCGATTATACAAAAGAACCGGTGGCTCCGGGCAAAAAAGGAATGATAAGTGTGGCATTTAATCCGCGAAATCGTCCTGGCACATTTGAGAAGAGTTTAAATGTCATAAGCAATGCGGCTAATTCTACTGAGATGTTAACTATCAAAGGCGAAGTTACTGCGAAGACAAAAACCATAGAAGATGAATATCCTAATGTTTACGGTGATTTAAGATTTGATAAGGTGTTTGTCAATTATGCTAATACTTTCAATGACGAAACAAAAACAGAGGTTTTGAAATTTATTAATACAGGCAAAGAGAAGATAGACATATCTTTAACTAATTCGCAATTACCTTCTTATATAACAGTAGAAATAAATCCTATCTCGGTTTTGCCAGAGGGAAAGGGAGAGATAAAAGTTACTATTGATGGTTCCAAAGTAGAAGATTGGGATTACATAAGTACGTTATTTTATTTAGTTTACAATGGTACTATCAATACCACAAACCGCATTTATGTAACAGCAATACTTACTGAACGTTTTTCGGAAGAAGCCAAAGCTAATCCTCCGACGATAGAATTTGAAAAAACCGAATATGATTTTGGAACAGTAACGGATGGCGACAAAATAGAATTTAGTTTTGATTTTAAAAACACCGGCAAAGCCGATTTATTGATACGAAAGACACGCGCATCTTGTGGTTGCACAGCAGTTACTGTTAGCAGTGAGCCAATCAAACCGGGCAAAAAGAACTCTATAAAAGCTGTTTTTGATACTTCCGGCAAGTCAGGTAAACAAAGTAAGATAATTACTGTTATTACCAACGATCCTAACACCCCTAAGATAATTTTAAAGATGTCAGGCGAAGTAAAAGCGAAATAATTGGAACTGTAATTTTTCCAGTGATAATACTTATAAACCTTATATGTTCTTAT
>DYQJ01000128.1 GCA_020719345.1 Draconibacterium orientale
AAATTTCCTGTTCGGGTAGTTTTACTATTGTTGTATTTTTTATTTTGGTTTCCATTTTTTTTTTGACAAATATACCAAAATTTTAATAAATAATCAAATAAAAAAATAATTTTAAATTATAATTTTTGTGTCTATGTGATTTTAAATATTTTATTTTGTCCAACTTTATACGGATAGCCGAGTTGATAAAACAATTTAGCATTACTTGTTTAGGACTATCAAAAAATGTAACTACCTAACCTAATTGAGGCTAAGTAGTTACAATCTTAAAACAATTAGTATAAAATTAAACAGAAATTAAATCGTGTCTATTATCTTGTTGAAAGTTTTACTTGGTCGCATAGCTTGTTGCGCTTTTGCATCGTCTGGCAAATAATATCCACCTATTTCGGTAGGTTTACCTTCGGTTTCAGCTATTTCTGCGAGAATAATATTTTCATTTTCGGCTAATTGCATAGCAATTTTAATAAATCTGCCTTTCAAGTTTAAATTTTCTTCTTGGTCTGCCAATGCTTGCGCCCAGTATAATGCGAGATAGAAGTGACTTCCGCGGTTGTCCAATTCGCCTGCTTTTCTTGAAGGTTCTCTTTGATTTTCAAGATATTTACCTACCGCTTTGTCAAGAGCTTTCGCAAGGACGAGTGCTTCTTTGTTGTCAAAATTATAACCGAGATGCTCTAATGAAACAGTTAAAGCCAGATATTCGCCAAGTGAATCCCAACGAAGATGTCCTTCGGTAAGAAATTGTTGAACGTGTTTAGGAGCCGAGCCGCCCGCACCGGTTTCAAATAATCCGCCGCCATCTAATAGTGGAACTATTGAGAGCATTCTTGCACTTGTACCAAGTTCTAAGATAGGGAACAAGTCAGTAAGATAATCTCTTAATACATTTCCGGTGACCGAGATGGTATCTTTGCCTTGTCGTATTCTTTCTATGGAGTATCTCATTGCGTCATCCGTAGATAGTATAAGTATTTCTAAATTAGTTGTATCATGTTCTTTAAGATATTTCTCTACCTTAGCAATAATTTGTCGGTCATGCGCTCTTTCCTTATTTAACCAGAATACAGCAGGTGTGTTGGACAATCTGGCTCTTGTGACTGCAAGTTTTACCCAGTCTTTAATAGGAATATCTTTAACTCGTGACATTCTCCATATATCGCCTTTTTCTACGTTATGTTCGGCGAGAATTCTTCCGTCTTCGGCAACAACTCTTACTGTACCGTTTCCTTTTATAATAAAAGTAGTAGGATGCGAGCCATATTCTTCTGCTTTTTGTGCCATCAAACCTACGTTAGATACGCTTCCCATAGTAGCAGGATTGTATGCTCCGTTTTTGATACAGTCTTCTATTACTACTTGATACATTGTAGAATAACATCTGTCCGGAACGACCGCTTTAGTATCTTGTAGTTTGCCTTGTGTGTCCCACATCTTACCGCCGTCACGTATTACAACCGGCATGGAGGCATCAATGATTATGTTGTTTGGAACGTGCATATTAGTTATTCCTTTTTCAGAGTCCACCATTGCTAATGCTGGTTGTCTCTTATATAAATCTAATATGTCTTGCTCAATTTGTTTTTGCTTGTCGGCAGGCAGTTTGTCCATTTTTTCGTACAAATCACCGAGTCCATTGTTTTGATTGAATCCTATTTCTTTGAGTTCGGCAGCATATTTTAGAAGTATGTCTTTATAAAATACTTCTACGGCATATCCGAAAAGAACAGGGTCTGATACCTTCATCATCGTTGCTTTTAAGTGCAATGAAAATAAAATATTCTTCTCTTTGGCGTCTTCTATTTGTTGAGCATAAAATTCTTTTAGCGCTTTAGCACTCATGAAAGTAGTGTCCACTATTTCATGCTCGGTAAATTTTAATCCGTCTTTAAGAATTGTTTTTTCGTTGTTTTCATTAGTAAATTCTATTTTGAATCCACCATTGTTGTCTGCTACGAAAGATTTTTCATTACCAAAGAAGTCATTAGCGTTCATGTGTGCCACATGTGTTTTTGACTGGTTGTTCCATTGTTTAATCATTCGGTGCGGATTTTTTTGTGCAAACTCTTTGACCGATGCGGCTGATCGTCTGTCAGAGTTTCCTTCACGCAAGACGGGATTTACTGCACTACCCAAAATTTTAGCAAAACGTTCCACTAATTTATGGTCTTCTTCGGTTTGCGGATTTTCCGGATATTCAGGAATATTATAACCTTTGCTGCGGAGTTCTGCTATTGCCTCTTTCAATTGCGGAACGGAGGCACTAATATTTGGCAGCTTGATAATATTAGCTTCTTTAGTAAGTGCTAATTTACCAAGTTCCGTTAAATAATCAGGAATTTGTTGCTCTTTGGTTAGATAGTCAGGAAAATTTGCGATAATTCTGCCTGCTAACGAAATATCTCTATCTACTACTTCTACTCCAGCCGCTTTTGTGAAAGCGTTAACGATAGGCAACAAAGAATACGAAGCTAATGCCGGGGCTTCATCAATTTTAGTCCACACTATTACAGACGAGTTCTGTTTCATTTTCAACAAATTAAGTTTAGTTACCATTAATAATAAAATTTGTACAAAGATATAACTTTATTTTAAATAATACCAAATTTTTTTCTATTTACTTTTCAAAATTATTTCTACTCTACGATTGAGTTTACGTCCTTCGGGATTGTCTTTTCCGTCAATTTTGTTTGGTGCGACAGGTTTAGAATAACCGAGATATTTAATAGTTATTTGACTTGCTGGAATTCCTTTTTTTATAAAATAATCTTTGATATTATTAGCACGTTTCATACTTAGTTGCTGATTGATTTCGGCACTACCTATGTCATCGGTGTGTCCTATTATTTCTACAGATATTTTATTATTCTTCAGCATGCAGTTTATTACTTTTGAAGTAGGCATAATGTCTTGCGCCAATGTTTGTCCGAAATCAAAATATATAGTAGTTATAATGTCATTTATTTTGTAAGTTTTACTACATTCGTCAGTTTCCACGTCTTCTATTAAGGTGTTTGTCGCTATTATTTCCGGTATCACCTCCATCAGTGTGACTGAACCTACATATTTGTCGGTTATAGCTAATTCTAAGGTTTCATTGTTAGGTCGCGTAGATTCGTCTGCCTCCCATACTAATAGCTGCGATTTTATTGATGGGTCTTCTTTATTAATAAATTCGTATATTTTTTGCACTTGCAGCTCGGCAGTGTCTTGATTTTTTCCCTTATAAAGCGGTATTTGTGCGCAAAGACTGTTATCATTTTTCAAATAATACGCCATCTGTTTTAATTTATATTGCGAAATAGCAGTGAGTTCATGGTTTTTATCAAATTTTATGTCCCACTTTGTGTTTCCAAAATTTAAAAAAGCAGTATCAGCGAGGAATATTTCGTATTCCGAGTCGGTTTCTGCGGACTCTATTATTTCTATTCTTGACTTGTCCACAACATTTCGGTAGAGATAGGAGAGTATGGTTTCTTTTTCTTTGGTCTTTGTCAGGTCACCTTGATTTGGAATAATCACTTTTGCAACGATTTCGTCATATTTTTTCATTGTTTCAGCTATTGTTTCGAGATTTATCTCTCCTTCTATGGTAAGTTCTTCTGTATCAGTGTCAAACATTACTTTGTAATTTTGTCCGGTTTTACCAAATGTTACAGGTTGCAGTGGCAGTACTTTTTTGAGATTGTATAAGTCGGCTTCTGTAGAGAGGTCTATGGTTTCTGTTTTCGGAAGGTGTCCATACGCTTCGTAAGTAACGGTGTATATTTTTGGTGTTGGTAGTACCAGAACATATAATCCGTTTACGGGGTCTGGTTGGTATGTTTTGATAATTTCTCCGGTTTCGCTGTCTTTGACAGTAATATTTATGTCACTGTATTTAGCTCCTCCTTCACCTTCGTTAAGGATAATATTTCCGGCAAGTACGGCGATGTTGTTTTTGAACTTATTAGGTAATTTGAGGGCATAAATATTAGTAGTACCTGCGGCTCCATATTGATTAGAAGCATAAAATCCGTAGTTTCCTTCCGGCGAGGAGACAAAAAAGACGTCATTATCAGGCGAATTGATAGGATACCCTATGTTTGTAGGTTTTGTCCAGTTGTCGTTTTGTTTGATTGTCATGAAGAGGTCGTATCCTCCCATTCCGGGATGTCCGTTTGAGCTAAAATACATTATAGAGTCGCACGGATGCAGGTAAGGACTTTCTTCGTTCTTAGGCGAGTTAATATTACTTCCCATATTTGTGGCTGTTCCCCAGCTTCCATCTTCTTGTATTTGAGAGTAATAAATATCTAAACCTCCGAGTCCTCCGGGTCTTTCGCTTGTGAAATATAACGTTTTGCCGTCTACGGACAATGCGGCAGATGTTTCTCGGTATTCGCTGTTTACAAACGGGCTTAGCGGTTCGGGCTTAGTCCAGGTTTCGTCTTCTAAGTAGCTGACATATATGTCTCCATTGTTTGTAGGTTTGTAAACAAACAAAGTTCGTCCGTCATATGAGAGTCCGCTTGATGCTTCGTGGTCTTTTGTGTTTATGTTTTCGCTTATGCTTTGAGGTTCAGTCCAGTCCCCGTTTACAAATTTAGAGATATAAATATCTTCGTAATAATCTCCGTTGTCGTCTTTTTCGTCTCCTGTTCCTTTTCGTTTGGAAGTGAATATTAGAGTTTTCAAGTCGGCAGTGACGAAAGGACTGTGTTCTTCGTATTTGCTGTTTATGTTTCCACCGAGTTCTATGATGTCTAAGTCAAGTGGATTGACTATCAAAGTTATACCCAATTCACAGGCGGCGATGAGATTTTTTACTTCCTCTGTTTTGGGACTGTTTGGGGCTTCTACTAATAATTTACTAAAACATACTTTAGCTTTTTCAAATTCGTAATTGTAGTGGTATAGTAGTCCGAGAAAGTACCATGTTTCTATCGGCGCTTTGGTTTCTTTGTAATTGTTCTTGGCGTCTTTGGAGATATTTAATGATGCTTTCTCCATGTATTCCAGGGCATTGTCTCTGTAACCGGAGCTTTCAAAATATAGGTACCCTATTTTATAATTGTAATGTGCGTTGTCGGGATATTTAGCAATTATTTCTTTATATTTTTCAAGTGCTTTATCTATATTCCCACTTTGCACCAGGTTTTCTGCCTGTTTGTACTCCCGTTTGATAGTTTTATCTTGTGCCGATAAAAATAAGTTTATAAAAATCAGCATAAATAGAATGCAAATTATTTTTTTCATAATATCAGAATTTAGTAGTTTTATTTAATTAATTATTTGTTTAATATTCATTTATGCTAATTTTGTTCCATTTTTCTTTAAATACCAAAAAAACTTTTATTTATTTTTAGTTTCCTCATTTTTACTTATAATTATCGGTAAAAATACGTAAAAAATACTACCTTTGTTTACTATACTTTTCAGGTCTATTTTTCCTTTGTGGAGGTCAGTTATTGTTTTCACATAATTAAGTCCTATTCCAAAACCTTTGTTATCGTGAACATCATTTGTAGGGATTCGGTAGAATTTATCAAAAATATGTTTAGAATGTTCTTTTGCTATGCCTATTCCATTGTCGGCGATTTGTACTACAATAAAATTCTCTTTATTGTAAATGTCTATATTTATTTCGGGGAGTTTAGAACAATATTTTATGGCATTATCTATTATATTAGAGAAGAGATTTGTAAGGTGCAATTTATTTCCGATAATTTGGTCGTTGCTAAAATTTTCGGAGACATTAATAGTTCCATTTTTTTCGGTGATAATGAGTTGGTTTTCTGCTATCGCTTCGTGGATTACAGATTTTAATTCTATATTTTCTGTTTGGATTAAGATATTTTGTTTTTCCAAAGTAGAGATATTTAATATTTGTTCAACATTTTGCGTTAGTTTGGATTTTTCATGTGCGATGATATCTGTATAACGTTGTATTTTAGGTTGTTGCTCGGCGCTTATTTTTTTCATGAGCATATTATTTGCTAAACCTATGTTTGCGAGTGGGGTTTTAAACTCGTGCGTCATGTTGTCAATGAAATTTTTGGTAGCCGTATAAATAGATTTTTCTTTGTTATAAAATTTTAACATCATCAGCAGTGAAAAGCTTATTATAAGAATAAGAATTATAGAAATCACAAACATAGTGCTGACTTGCTTGAAGAAGAACTCGTTTTGTGTGGGAAAATGTATGCTTAGTTGGATGCCTGCGGTCTCTAAAATTTCTTCTAAGCTTTGTGTGTACAAATCGTCATCGGTTATCTTCGTATTTTTATCTAATATATCAAAATTATATTCTAAATCTATGTTATAGAGCTTCATATTTTTTTTAATAATAGAATCTATGTTTCTCCAGTCGTGAATCGAAATCTTATTCCGGCAATTTCCTGAGTTTGATTTAAAGCAGTTGTCCATCTTCTGACAAAAATATTTCTCTTTGGCTATATCATTTTTTGCACTGACAAGCGCCAATTCAACTTTGTTCGCAAACAAACGTTGTTCGGTTTGCGAAGACTCGTATATCCACCAAAATTGTATGAATATTAGCGAAATAATTGATATTAAGGTAATTAGAATAAATAATTTGTGTTTACGTTGCATGATATTATCTATTAATTGTGATTTTTATTGTTATTTTTACAAAAGTAATCAATAAAATAATAATAAAAATAACATTAACAATGGCTTAACAACACTTAACAAGTATATAACATAGTTATCAAAAAAAAGTTTTTATCTTTGCAACGTTATTAAAATAAGAAAGAAATATTAATCATAAAAAAATACATAACATGAAGAAGTTTTTTGGAGTATTAACAATCGTAGCCATATTATTTTTGGCGTTCACAGTAAACACAAGTGCTAATTATGGTGATTTTAACAGCGCTGACATAGTAAAAATAGATGATACAATTGTTAGCAACACCAAGTGTGATGGAACTGCTAAGAAAGAGTGTAGTAAAAAATGTACAGAAACCGAGAAGGCAAATTGCACAAAGAGTGCAGATGGAAAATGCTGTAAATCAGGTGAAACTAAGTCGGCATGCTGTGACAAGACAAACAATGCCAGCACAACAGGTAGCGAATGCAAATCGGCAAAGAAGGCAAAAAAGTCATGTAACAACAGATAACTCATTAATGAAAGAATGAATTAATGAAAGGGAATGAAAAAATATTTTTTCATTCCTTTCTTTTTTTATAAATTATTTATAAGTTGTTTCCAATTGTCTCCGACTGTATTAATGTCGTGATTTTGTGAGACATACGAAAAGCAATTTTCCCCCATTTTTTCACGTAGTTCGTTGTTGTTTAAAAGAAATAGAGTTTTGGTCAGTAATATATCAAATTTGTTTTCGCAGGCGTATCCGCAATTGTAAGTGTTTAAGAAATTATCGGGGTTTACTACCAGCGAAACAATAGGCGTCTCAGCTATGGCGGCTTGTAGAAATGTGTTTGGAAATCCCTCATAATCAGAGGTATTAATAAAAATGAGTGCGTCATCAAAATATTTTTGAATATATTTGTGTTCCACTTTATCAATAAATGTGACGTTTTTCATCTTCGTGGCTTCTTCTTTGAGCTGTGTCCAACGTTGAATGTCTTTTTGTGAGTTTGGACAAATCATTATAAAATTGTAATCGGGTATTTGTTTAGCTAAAATCAAAAACATAAAAGGGTTTTTCATCTCTACATATCTGCTTACCCATAGCAGATTTTTTTTTTGCGAAAAAGATATTTTATGATTTTTTATTTCTATGACGTTTTTTAAGACGTGGATATTTTTTAGTTTATGAGAAGTCTCTAATAAATCTTTGTGTTCATAGTTTTGAGTAATAACTACGTCTGCATTTAGAAGGGATATTTCAAAAAGTTTTCCCATGATTGCGTTTTCATTGATCCATTGTTTATTAACTTCTATTAAGCTGGCTGTTCGGTGAATGTGTTTTTTTTTGAACAGCGTTTTATAGATGTAAAAAACAAAGCTCGTAGGATTGAAAGTAGTCGTTATAACTACATCAGGTTTATGCTTTATTATCAAGTAGAGCATTTTAAGAGCTGTTATTGCTTTGAAAAAGAAAGACTTTTTGAGATATATGTTTACAGTTCGTACAACGTTGATATTTTCTATTTTTTGTGATTTTGGTTGTCCATAGTTGCCGACCATGAAAATTATTTCATTGTCGGCAAATTTGGAAAGATGTTTTGCGAGCAGGAACATTTGGAGTTCTGCTCCTCCATGCAGGATTTTGTTATTATCAGCGAAGAAGCTGTAAGCTTCCTGCATGTAGAAGCAAATTTTCTTTTTGGTCATGAGATTTATTACTTAAAATATTTATTAAACCAGTTTTCGCGTTCTCGTGTTGCTCGTGTCTCTTTGTAATTTGAGCTGATAAATTCGTGCATCTGATATGCAAAATCTATTTGAGATTTGGAGTCTATAGGCAGTTCTTTGAAAGCATCTATTGATTTTTCTACATATTCTAATGCGAGGTCAAAGTCTTCTTCCATTGAGTACAAAAGCGCAAGTGATTGATATGCAAAAGGCATGTAGCTCATGTAAGTCATACGGTCAGCATTAGCCATTTTTAGTACGGTATGGAAAATTTCAATAGCACGTTTTACGTTCTTTAATTTGACATAAATTTCGCCCAAAGTTCGGTATTTTTCTATGCAGTCAATATAATCAAAATTTTCTTCTACAATTTTTAAAAAGACTTCGTAATACTTATGCGAAGTTTTGTTTTCTAAACGGTCGTAAAAATTACCGATGACGGGTAAAATATCTATATATTTAGCGTCGTCTGTGGTTAAAATGGTCAATAATTTTTCTAAGAAATGAATATATTTGAAAAAGATAGTATTATCGGATATATTATCGGCGCATAGTTTGGCGTATTTACTGACAATATAGTCTAATTCTTTGTGATTGTTCTTAATCTTTTTTAGCACTATTTTGCTCATGAGATTGTCTATCCGTATCTTATTTTGAATTATTTGTATCCAATTATCATGTGCTAAATCCACTAATTGTACGCCGAAATTGTCTATATCGTTTTTTGCTAAGTCAAAGAGCCATGCGATGTCGCGAATTAAATATTCTCCAGATGATAGCATTGAAAGTCTATAGACCAGCGACTTTTGTTCTTGGGACAGTTTAGAAATAGATTGTTCGTAAAGAATCATCATAAATTTGAGGACTTGTTTTTGTGTCTGCTGTTCTTCTTTTGAGACTGCTGTAGAAATTAGATTTTTGAGATGCGGGATTCGTTTTTCTTTTTCTATTACTAATTCGTAAACGTCTGCTTCGTTTAATTTTGGATTGGAATTTAAAAATCGTGCAAAGCAAACAGCGAGGTATGGATTGCAATTTATCGCCTCTAAAATCTTGTGTACCGTTATCTCCCGATATTCTTTCTTATAATGGAAGTTAAAAATCTGGATGGCAGTCTCTAAAGTTGTATTCGGTAAGAGATAGTTGTTACATTTAGGAATCGTTATTTTGGATATTAAAATGACCTTCCAGTTAAGTTTTTCAATAAAGTCGGATATTTTGGTGTATTGTATAGTCTCGGTTATGTTGTCTATTATCAATAAGTTATTACCTACGACGATGCTAAGTTTCTTATATAGTTCGTAAAAATTCTGGTTTGGTTCAAGGTCATCATTATATCTAAAAAATGTTGCGAGACTGCCAAAAAAAGCAGATAATATATCATCACATGCATTTATCCATACGACGTGGTCATATTTGTTTTGATATTTTGGCTGTTTTAAATAGTTTGCTATTAAGGTAGTTTTTCCGCAGCTGTCCACGTAATTGTGCAGGACGAATGGTTTGTTTTTGGGAGGCGATAATTCTTTGTCAATATGTGCAATAACTTCGTCAGTTCCAAAGACTTGAATATTTTTTATGTCCGGAATTTCGGTCATAAATTTTTTTGGATTTAGTTTCTCGTTTTCATTATTCTCCAAAAGTTTTTTGTATTTTTCCAGATATTTAGATACCGTATCCCAATCCCAATATTCCAATTCAAAGGTATAATTATTGTCTATTTTAAGATGTTTAAGATAATTAGTCATCACGTCATTGTCGTTGACCGTTGTAATAATAATTATCTTTGTTACCGGAAGAGTGGAATTAATAATTTTCAGTATGTTCTTTTTTATCTCTTTTATCAGTCCGAAAAAATTTTCGCCATCGTCTTTCTCGCCATCATATTCTTGACAAAGGACTGCGGTCTTTTTGTCTTTTGAGTATATGTCCATTCCGTTTTTTTTCATTTCTGCATCGGAGACAATATAGCTCTTGGTCTTCTCCATCTTATTTAGCAAAGCCGAAATAAAACCTTCAAACTTTGATTGATTAACTTTTAAGTCGTCAAATACGCCCATGATATTTTTTTTTTAAATGTTATTTTACAAAGTTAAAAAAAAAACTTTTTTCACAAAAAAAATACAATATTTTTTGTAATATTTTTTTTTAGATTTCTTTTTTTTTCAAAGTTAGCGTCCTTCTTTTATATTATACTATAAACGGCAACTAACCTCCTGTGAAACAGGTGGAAGACAAAACAACTCCTTCGGAGTTGAGGAAGTGGAAGTTGTGCAGTCCACCGATTGCATCGGAGGTTATT
>DYQJ01000357.1 GCA_020719345.1 Draconibacterium orientale
CTGGTACAACTTATATGACCTTATAATTCTTATATGGTTCAAAATTTTGTCCAATGTTACGTGGGTAGCCTAATAGTGAAATCGTTAAAGTAGTTGATTATATTGTTCTATATTTTTACAAAAAGTTCGTCTGTGTAGCGGCGAGATACCGTATTGCTGTATTGCCAGACGATGTTGTTTTGTAGGATAAGCTTTATTTTGCTTCCAATTATAAAGTGGAAATAGTGAGTGCAACTCTGTCATGTAATCATCACGAAAAGTCTTTGCGAGGATAGATGCAGCCGCGATAGAGCAATACAAACTATCTCCTTTAATAATAGTTTTATGCGGAATTTCTTGATATTTTTTAAAATAATTTCCGTCAATGAGCAGAAGTTGCGGTTTTACGGTCAATTTTTCTACGCAGAGATGCATCGCTTTGATAGAAGCATTCAAAATATTTATCTTATCAATTTCTTCATTATCTATTTGTGCTACTGCCCAGCTTGTTGCTTCCTTCAAGATAATATCTCTTAGACGGTAACGCGCTGTAGCACTTAATTTTTTAGAGTCCGTCAATTCGTCATTAAAAAATGTTAGCGGTAAAATAACTGCGGCGGCAAATACCGGACCTGCTAAGCAGCCGCGTCCTGCTTCGTCGCATCCGGCTTCTATCAAATCTTGGGTAAAAGAAATTTTTAACATATCAGTGAATTTAAGAATTTGAAAATTGTTTATATATCTTGTTCATTTGTTTTGATATAGTTTCGGCATTGAATTTTGCTATAATACGTTCTCTTGCTTTGTGTCCTAATTGTAGTCTAAGTTCTTTATTTTCAATAAGTTTACAAAGTGCTTTATAAATTTGATTAACTGATTGCGGTTTTACTAAAATGCCGGTTTCCCCAAAATTTAGCAGTTCTGCCATTCCGCCGTTACTACTTCCGATGATAGCACGTCCTGCGCTCATTGCCTCGGCACATACATAGGAGAAGCTTTCAAAGAGACTCGGAAAGATACAAATATCCGATTGCGAGAAGTAATGAGGTATTTTGTGATATTCTATCCATTCAATAAATTCTACATTATTTTGAAAATCAGTTAATTGTTGAAGTATCCATGTTTTCATGTCCATGTTTTCTACAGGAGCAGCTTCATTTTTTGCAATGAAGCGAATTTTCCAATTGCTATGTTTTTTGAATACTTTTTTCAATGCAAAAGTCAATGCGACACAACCTTTTATGACATTGAGACGTCCGAGAAACGTAATTATTTTTGTTTCCGTTTGTAATGGAATATCTAAAAAATCAGATGACGGTTCATACGGATTTGGCACTACAAAAATATTTTTTGCAGGTATTTTCCAAAAGTCTGTAGCCCATTTTTTCATTGCCTCCGATGGTGCGGTGATAAATTTTGCTTCGCGGACTATTTGATATTCGGGGTCTTTGTTTTGATTTTTATCATGCTTAGCCCAGAATCCCAAATCTATATGTCCGCGAAGTAATGCACCTGCGACAAAGCGTATTTTCGTTGATAACGGAATGTAGAAATTTTGCATCTTTGTAATTAAAACTGCCGGCGCATGCAGTCTTACTACAAGCGTTATTTGTGGATATGCTTGTTTAATAAACCATGCATCGGCGCCGTTTTCCGCACATTCTAATATATCAAAATTGTTGAGTTCGTGTTGTTTGGCAAAAAGTTTAACAATAGATTTGCTAAACATATCTTGATTATCTATATTTACACGATGCACCAAAATATCTTGTATCTGCTCGGAAATTTCTCGCCGATGACTTGCTGTAAATACTTCTATCACATGATTCAACTTAGCCATAGCCAATGCCATCTGCCAAGTATAAGTACCGATTCCACCTTTTGCCGTATCGGGTGGAAATTCATAAGAAATATAAGCTATTCGCATGTTGAAATTATTTTTATTTTACTTAAACTCAAAAATTTGGCGTTCTAATGTTATGGCTACCCACGTAACCTGGACAACTTGCTTGGAGCTTTGATAAAAAAATCTGGCATATAAGAAATATAAGGTCATATAAGATTTATCGGTACAACTTATATGACCTTATAATTCTTATATGGTTCAAAATTTTGTCCAAGATTACGTGGGTAGCCAAAATTAATTGATAGCGTAAAATAATGGTGACTAAACACGCTATTTATTTTATTTTC
>DYQJ01000129.1 GCA_020719345.1 Draconibacterium orientale
GTAAAAACGCAAAGTTTCGCAAAGAAGTGTAAACTAATAAATGAAACATGCCAAACTTTCATTCCTTTCATTCCTCTGTGGTTTAATTTTTTTTTTTTGAACTTCTTTTTACAAAAAAAAATTACATTTGTAAAAAAAATCTTTATGCAAGACGACCAAGATGTTTTAACCGAAATAGAAATATTAAAGCCAAAAACAAAAGTATTTTTAGCAGTTTTATTTTTGGTTCTGATTATTTTAATTAAATATTATACAAGCAATTACAACGAAGTATTAATAATAAAAGATGAATTTACAACAGAATCGGCACAAGAAATTGCCGAAGAAATTTATACAAACAACAATACCGAATTAAAAATAAGGAAACACAATTAGTTGATTTAAAACAATTTCAATTTGTAGGCACAAAAGTAAAACCAGATTTTATTTTTAGTTCAATGGATTATAAAGCTGGTGAAAATGTTTTTCAAACATCATATTTTGACAAAGTATTTAATACAATTAAACTTAAAAATTATTCAAAAGAAGAAATAAAATATATAACTTTTACTTTTTTGATTTATCCTGAAGTTTATCTTGGGGTAAATCGTAACGAGAGAAAACATTACAATCGCAAAGAAAAACATCTTTTTTTGGATATAAAAGTTGATGAATATCAAGAGTTTTGTAATGCTGACAAAGAAACAAGTTTGCAGATATTAAAACGAAACTTATTGCGTGGAGTAAAGAAGTTTTTAGAAAATCAAAAAGATTTTAATTTTATAGATTTTTATAACGATTTGCAAAAGATATTATAGGTATGATGCACGATGTTTTTAACCGAAAATAGAAATAATAAAGCCAAAAACAAAAGTATTAAATTTTGCGAAACTCTGCGAGAAATTGATAATCAAATATTTCATGCAGAGTTTCGCAAAGAAGTGAGAAACTTAAAAATACACTTTAATACCTGCTCCTGTCCAACGTTTTGGCATTAAGATATTTCCGAAATCGTAATACTCTTGATTTAAGATATTTGTAGTTTCTACAAACAAGTTAATAAATTTATTAGTCCAGAATATCTTTCCGTTTAATAGAAAAAATATTTTATAATCTTGTTCTGACGTGCTTGCCGTTTGCAAATCGTATCTGCTATAAGTTCCGTTTCGGTCTTGTATAGCGAAAGTCCAGGTAGCATATATTTTTTTATGAATTTTGTGATAAATTCCCAAGTTAAAATTATGGGTCAGATAGTCCAGAGCATAATTAGAAATATATTTATCTTCTTGTTTATCAGCGATTAGATATGAATATGCGATATTTATATTTTCAATAAATAAATTTTTCGGGAAGATAATATTAGTGTTAATTTCTGCCCCGTATGTTATGAGATGAGTATGATTCATGACCTCCCACTTGTCTTGCTGATTTATTTTTATCCAATCGATGATATTTTTGCCGTCTCGGATAAAAAAAGCGATGTTCGTTGTAACCATCTTTTTTTTGTATTTAATACCTGTTTCATACGTCAGCGCTTCTTCCGGCAATAGATTTATATTTCCTATATTAGTGGCACTTTGATAATATAAGTCGGTAAAAGTGGGTATTCGCATTGCTTGATTAATAGAAAAAATGGCTTTTAAAGTTCTGGTTATCCGGTAGCTGGCGTCAAAACCTGTATAATAATTGAACTTAAAATCGGAGTTTAGATTAAATAATACTCCGGTTGCGAAATCTATTTTTTTTATTTTGATAAAATGGTCAATAAAAAAAGCGGTGTTGTTTCGTGTGTGTGCGCGGGTAAAATATTCGTCTTTAAGGAATGGCACTTCTGTACTGTCCGTTGTTTCGCCGAGTTTGTTACTAATTATTTTCTCTTGTCGGTATTCTATTCCCATCGCAGTTTTTCCTGCTTTACTGCTGAAAGATAAATTTAGTTCTGCTCCTGTAGTTGCGGAGAGATGAAAATTATGTCCGCTGTAATAGTTCCATTTTTCATATATATTTTTATAATATTTTGCTGTATCTGTATTATTTTTTATATAATAATTTCCTGATTTTTGGTACCATGGTTCTCCTTCTCTAAAAAGCTGAAAGATGTCGTTATTTTGTCGCCAATACAAAGATGGTGTGATTTTAAGTTTATGTCCTATTTCGGCTTTGATATTAGCAAAATAAGTATTATTGAGTTCGTACTGCTCCGGATATTTAGCCGAGTAGAAACTATTAGCGCCAAAATCTTTGTCTGCGCTTCCGGTCTGCAGCATTATTTTAGCTAATTTAGAATTGTAATTAGCTTGATAAAAAATATTTAGAACCGAGAAATCAGTGTTTGTTATATATCCATCACATTTTTTGTTGTTAATAGACAGATAATTAGCGAACTTTTTGTATTTAAAGTTCATACTGATATTATGAACGAAGAGGTCGTGTTGGGCGGCGTAAAAAGAGGCGCTAAAATAATTCTTATTAGTGTTTTTAGTTATGATATTAATTGCTCCTGCAAAGGCATTGATTCCGTATATTCTTGCTCCTGCTCCTTGCAACACTTCTATGCGTTCTATGTCGGTAATATCAATAGGTAAGTTCATTGCAAAATGTCCTGTTTGGGGGTCATTAAATTTAACACCGTTGATGAGTATAAGCGTTTGCTCAAATGATCCGCCTCGTATGGATATATCACTTTGCGTTCCTGCGGCACCGCGGCTCCGCACATCTACATTTGCCAGATGTTGCAAAAGGTCTTCTATACTATTGTTTGACGAATTGCTGATTTGTTGTTTATCAATGATATATATAGTTCGGGAGAGTTCGGAATATAGCTTCGGTACTCTTGTTTGATTAATAGTAATTTCTTCTAAATCAATAGTATCCGTTTGTGAGAGGACAGGAGAATTAACTAACATGACATAAATTAACGGCAAGACCGCTATTTTACAGTTTCTTTTTAGCGAATTAAAAATCGCATACGCTTTATTAGTCCATTTTTTAAATACATAACGCTTTTGGTTCAAACTATTTTTTCTGTTCATATTATATAAATTAGAAATTAATTATTCATTAGTTCATTAAAATAGGCAATATATTTTTTTATATCACGTATTTTAAAAGTGTTTATGACCTCTAATATATCGTGGCTGTAATCAGTAAGTGGTTTACAATCATATTGTTTGGCGGCAATCGCTATTTGATTGGCAAAACGTTTGGTATTATCTATATCTAATATTTCGGCAACTTCTTCAAAAATAGGTTTTATATTATCTTGTATTTCTAATTTCAGAAGTGTGAACACATTAGGATTAATTGTTTGCCACGCCAGATAATCTCGCAAATAGATATTATCCACATTTTTAGGGACATGCGCTTTTTCGGGTTTAATTTGATGCTCAATATTAGTCTTATAAAATTTAGTGATGGCTTTTATTAAGGTTTCTTGATAGATAGGTTTGGTGAGATATTCATCAAATACGGTTTTGAATTTATCTATTTCACTTTTTGTCGCATACGCAGTGACTGCTATGACCGGAATATTTTTATATCTCGCATCATTTTTGAGATTCTTAGTTGTTTCGTACCCGTTCATTATCGGCATTTCTATGTCCATAAGAATAATGTCGGGAATTTTAGTTTCTAATATCTCAAAGACTTGTTTTCCGTTCTCGGCTTCAAAAATTTCAAAGTTATAATCTTCTAAGAATCCGTTAATAAGTTCTCTGTTAAGCATCACATCATCGGCATGTAAGATTTTTAATTTCGTCTCCATTTTAATAACTTCTTCTTTTTTGTCAGTCAGAATAATTTGATTGTCCGAAACTTTTACATCTTTCAAAACAACAGTAAATTCTGAGCCGAGTCCTAATTTACTGGCAACATTTACTGTGCCGTTCATCAGTTCGCAAAGTCGTTTTGTTATAGGTAGTCCAAGTCCTGTGCCTCCGTAGCTGCGAGTGCTGTGTCCGTCTATTTGGCGGAAGTTCTCAAAGATGAGTTCCTTATTTTCTTCGGCAATACCTATTCCGGTGTCTTTAATTTTAAAAATAAGATTTATATTTTTCGGGGTATTTACTTGATAATCAATATATAATATGACTTTTCCATGGTCGGTAAATTTGATGGCATTGCTGATTAAGTTTTGTAATACTTGCATTATTCTAACAATATCAACAAATAAGAGTCTCGGGAAATTTTGTGCTATGACCACCGAGAGTGCTATGTTTTTCTCTTCAGTTTTGTCTTTCAGAATGGATATTAATTCGTCAACTGCGGTGATTAAATTTGTTTCGGTCTCGCAGATGAGCAGTTGATTTGCTTCTATCTTTGACAAATCTAATACGTCATTGATAATTGACAATAAATGTTTTCCGCTAATAAGAATTTTGTCAATAAAAGTTTTATCGTGGTCAGTTTGCAGCCGTTTGCTAAGTAGCTGTGAAAAACCGAGTATAGAGTTCATCGGGGTTCGTATCTCGTGACTCATGTTTGCGAGAAATTGACTTTTGAGACGATTGGCGTCATCGGCTTGTTTTTTTGCTATCTTCAAATTATTAATATAGTTTTCGCGTTCGGAGATGTTTCGTATTATCAATAAATTTCCTTGCCATTTGTCGTGATTATCAATTAATTTCATACCAAAAGTTTCGCCTATAAAAATTTCGGCGCTCTTAGTTTTGTAGTTTATTTTGTAATAGGTGTCTTGCGTCTCCATGTTTTCTATCAATTTTTTATCTTCTAATTTGCAATTATTACTAAATCTTAAAATATTTTGTTCTTCAAAATCTGTAACTTCGGCATACAGTATTTTACTTGACTGCTTATTTAGTTCGTCAATGTTGTATCCAAAAATTTTAGTGATGGAATTACTTGCCAAAATAATATTATTTTCTGTGTCAGTTATTATTATGCAATCAGATATGTTTTGAAAGAATAGTTGAAAGAGATTTTTCTGCCAGGCAATTTCTGTCTCGGCTTTTAGTTTTTCGGAGATGTCGCGAACCGCAGTTACTCGTATGTTTTGACTTTTATAAATCAAATTTTTAGATTCTATCTCTATCAGTGCTACAGTTTTATCTTTTCGTTGTATCTCTACGCGATATGGTGGCGCATAATCAAGCTGCATATTTTGTTTTACTACAGGCAGATATTTTTCCAGAACTATCAAAGAGATAATATTAGAATTAATCAGCTCGTTGTAAGAATAGCCGGTAATTCGTGAGATGGAGTCATTTGCCTCTGTAACTATTCCGTTATGATGAATAATAATTCCCTCAAAAGTTAAATTACTAAGTTTACGAAATCTATCTTCGCTATCTTCTAATTTTGTTATGGCATTTTCTAATTGGGTATTTTTTTCTAATATCTGGGTGTTTTGTTCGCTAATTTCTAAATTTTGTGCGTAAATCTTTTCGTTAAGCGTGAGATAGAGTTCGTTTTTTTCGGACAGCTCTTCGTTAAGAGCAAGATATTCTTCATTTTTTATTTTCAAATTTATCTCGGCTTCTTTGAGATTCGTTATGTCTTCAAAGACCGTTAATTTATAATTTTTTGCTAATAAGACATTTTTTACATTCATATATTTCCCGCCCGGAGTAGTCAGATTGTATTCTATCATCTCTTTGTTTTTCAATAATTTATCATATATGCACCAATCACAACGCATATCGCGGTCATACAGATATTTATGACAAAATTGATTTTCGTATTTCTTATTGAAAGATTTTTGTAACGGCTCATTCACATAAACCATCTTAAATTCGGGTGAACAGACATAAATTCCGTTTGTAAACGCATCTAAGATCTTGGTATTATCTTGATTTTGAATCTCCATTTTTTGTTTTATCTTTTGGCGATACAAAAAGACAATAAACATGACCACAATAAATACAGTTATTACAAGGAGAAATATCATTCTTTGAGTATCCGCTTGCTTAACAAAAAAATCTTTCCGGTAATTGTAAATGAAACCCAGAGTCTTACCTTCAAAATTTTTTATAGGATAAAATAGAGTTAAAAAATGTCCATCGTCAATATCTACTAATTCGAAAAATGCTTGGTCGTCTGTTAATTTTTCAATAATCTCAACGTTGACTTTTTTTTCTATAGATATTTTGGTTTCCTCAAATCGGTGAATAGAATCTGATATGTTGATTTGTTCTACAAAAATATCTGACAAATAAGAATTTTTGTAAAAAGGTAATAATGACGTATCCGCTACATTTTCCAGCAACGCTTTTTTTATTATAAACCAATAGAAATTTTGTCTGTGATTATTGAACACACTACAAACTTTTGGCATGCTGACCACTATTTCTACACAACCTATATAATTTTTGTCCGTATCAAACATTGGATAAATAAAACGGTACCCAAAAATATAACGTCCTATTTCAAATCCTTCTAATTTTTGTTTCTCCAGATTTACTTTTTTTATCGCATATCGCAACTCCGTTAAATTGTCACCATATTTGGTAGGGTCTTTAAAACGAATGAAGCTGGTGCCATCGGCAAAAATAAATTGGAGCTGCAAAATCTCTTCCGATTTTAAAAATTTGTAATGCTCCTGTAGTAAACTATATAAGCTGTCTCTAAAATCATCTCGCAATTTGCTGTCCACTTCCGTTTTTTGTGCCGAAGCAAATATATCTATAACTTTTTTATTATCCACTACATTGTGAATAAACAGACGTGAGATACTGTTTAAGTTCCGCATAACTAATAAGTTATCCGACACAAATTCCTGTTCTTTTATGCTCATGTACTCTTTAATATTTTTATTGTAATAAATATTTATAAACAACAAGACAAATATTTCAGTCGCAATAAAAATCAGTACGGTAAAAAAAAAGTGTTTATTTTTCATATCTACAATAAAATTATTTTGACAAAGATAAGAAAAAAATATGTAAGTAAAAATACTTTATTATTTTAATCTATAAAAAATCTAAAAATAAATTATAAATTAAAAAGTTTTATTATTTTTACGTTTTGAAAAAAGTAGTAAAAAAAGTAAAAAAGTAAAAATGAATACATACACTAAGATACAATTTCTATTTTTATTGACCTCACTGACATTACTTACAGCATGTAAGCAGTCAATTTTTAGCGGGAAGATAGATGAAGGCACAATAGTTTATGAGATAAGCTATTTAGATGACGAAGAAGATAACCCACTCATCTCGCTTTTGCCTAAGGAGATGACTATCAAATTTAAAAACAATAGCTCTATCAGCTATATAGAAGGTTTTTTTGGCACTTTCAAATTAGTTTATCTTACGGATTATAAAACCGCTACAAATTCTACTATTTTAAAAGTTATGGACAAGAAATATATTTATAGCGTAGATACCGCGCAGCTACCAGCAGGATACGCCGAAATGGAAAATATAGAACTCCAGAAAACCGAGCAACGCATTGAAATATTAGGATACGACTGCAAAGTAGCTAAATTTGTCTGTCCCGCTATTTCTGACCAAGAACTTTACGTCTATTATACTGATGAAATAGCTATTAAATCACCAAATACAAACAATCCTTTTCGTGAACTTGACGGAGTTCTCATGGGCTTTCAAGTAAAACTTACAGGTATAAACATGAAGTTCATTGCAAAAGAAGTCATAGAAGAAAAAATAGAAGACACCGAGTTTGAACTACCGGAAGGATATAAGCAGGTATCAAAAAAAGAGTTAGAAGATATACTACAAAGTTTTCAATCTAATTAAGTCATGCGAAACCAAAACACACAGCCACTTGGTGAGGTTATCCGCGAATATTTTAAAGCCCTCGGCATAGACAAAAAGATGCGAGAGATGTCAGTAATTAATAATTGGGAGAACATTGTAGGCAAATCTATATTCCGAGTCACGCGTGAAATATTTATTGCCAACCGAAGATTATATTTAAAAATAAACTCCGCTGTAGTAAAGAACGAAATCCTGATGCTCCGAACAGAGCTCATCAGCCGAATCAACGACTATGCCGGAGATATTATAGTAAATGATATTGTTGTTTTTTAAAATAAATTGTTATGAATCAAGAAGAAATATTGAAGTTAATGATAAAATCTGCCTGCGTTGATGGTATGATAGAAGACCACGAACGAACACTGTTGCAACAAAAGGCACGAGAACTCAACGTGAGCTTTGAAGAATTAGATATATTAATTGAATCAGAGATAAAAAATATAGCAAAGCAAAAGAATGTCTCGCAAAACTTAGACTCCGGATTTGTCGTAGCAGACGACCTCGCATCCGGTTTTGTTACTGACAACACAAGTAACCTAACAGACCGTAGCAAAAATCACGACCAAGAAATGTTTACCGAAATATCGGTGTTGCAATCGCAAGGAGCCATGAGTCTGCTGCAAAAAGCAAAATATCTCGGAAAATGGGTAGTCATAAAAAGAATTAAGCCACAATATAAAGACGACAAAAATTATCAAAAACTATTTGAGAAAGAATTTGAAAATGCCTTTCACCTTGACCATCAAAACGTAGTCCGAATTTATGGAAAATCTACGGACAAAGACGGTTTGTTTTATTACATGGAATATATTGATGGGCGAACAATTACGGAGATGATTAAACATGCCGAGTTCTCAGACGAGAAATTTTTTATCAATATTACTTTGCAAATATTAGAGGCGCTTACTTATGTGCATAAAAAACAAATTTTCCATCGAGACCTCAAGCCCGATAATATATTAGTTACTTTCAAAGGCGACAATGTCAAACTTTGCGACTTCGGACTTGCCGCCGCAGATGCTTTTCAAGAAGACCTTGCTAAAGCCGGAACTCCTAAATATGCTGCACCCGAACAAAAAGAAGATGCCGCACAAACTGACCAAAGAACTGATATATACGCATTAGGACTTATCATGCTGGAAATACTAACCGGAGACGTAGATAAAATGAACATCTTTAAAATTAAAAACCCCGACATCAAAGAAATAATTAAAAAGATGCTCGCAGAACGACCTATTAACAGATATCAAAACTGCAACGAAGTAAGAGACGCATTAGTGGCACAGAACAACAAAAAAACATTCCCTAAATGGCTCGAAGACAAAATAATTGAATTTGCCGAAGACGGCAAAATTACCGAAGCCGAACATAAAGTCCTTAGAATAGATGCTCAAAATAACGATATAGACCAAAAAACTCTCAACGCAATTATTGACCTGCACTTAGAAAAAGTACGAAGTACAAACCAGAACAGCAAACATATTAGTAAAAACGAAGATGTTTTTTCGCCGATAGAAGAATCCGAAAAAGATTATCAACGAGATATTAAAAAGCGAAAAATTATACGAATGATAGTAATTCTCGTCATCGTAAGTGGAATTGCTTTACTCGGTTTCTATTTTTATCCTAAGTATAAAGCTTTGTACAACAACGAACAAACGACAAATACCACAATGTATATAAAAAAGGATAATGTTAATTTGCGTAAGAACTCAGATGCTAACAGCGAGATAATGGCAACTTTTTCTAAAGGAACAGAGGTAACGGTAATACAAAGAATGCACTACTGGTCACGAGTAAAAATCGCTGATAAAGAAGGATATATAGAAAATGACGACCTAACTGATAAAAAATAAATATACGAAAATGGCTACTTTTTTATTTGACGAAATAGTCTTTGGTCCAGTCAGAAGCCGTAGATTAGGAATCTCGCTGGGAATAAATCTACTGCCGACCAATCACAAACTCTGTAATTTCAACTGCTTATACTGTGAGTGCGGATGGAGTAACGAAAAAATAGAAAATCTAAATACGCTACCTTCTTTAAAACTTTTTTACCAAAAATTGGAGGACAGCTTGTCTGAAATGTATCTTGCAAACAAAAAATTAGATGCTATAACATTTGCCGGAAACGGAGAACCTACGCTGCATCCGGAGTTTGATAAAATTATTGATGCGACAATAGAATTAAGACAAAAATATTTTCCCGATACAAAAATAACCGTTCTTTCAAATGCAACTTTAATAGCCAATGAACGTATTTTCAATGCCTTACAAAAGGTAGAGCAGTCCGTTTTAAAACTTGACTCTGCTATTTTAGAAACTATAAAATTGCTTAACTCTCCGCCGGAAAATTACGCATTAGATAATTTAATAGATAATTTTTTGCGTTTTAAAGGTAATTTCGTGCTGCAAACAATGTTTATTAAAGGAGAATACAACGGTCAAAAATTTGACAACACCTCCGAATTAGAGGTATCTAAATGGATTGAAATTGTTAATATTATTCGCCCAAAGTTGGTAATGATTTATACTATCGCAAGAGATACGCCTGCGAAAAATATAATAAAGATACAGGAAGAAATGTTGGAGAGAATAGCTGAAAAAGTAAGAGAAATAGGAATTGCTGTCAGCGTAACACCTTAATTTACACTTGCAAAACTCTGCGTGAAATATTTGATTATCAATTTACTGCAAATTTATTTGATAACTTTTTTGATTAATAACATTTTTTTTGGTAACTTTGCGAAAATAAAAATTTATAACAAAGAAACATA
>DYQJ01000130.1 GCA_020719345.1 Draconibacterium orientale
ACAGAACGATGAAAAAGAATATTTTGAGGAGTAAAAAGAGTGCGTAAAAATATTGGTAGCGTATAAAAATAGTGACCAAAATTCAAATTTACTGATTTTTCATATATACAAATATTTTTTTATATATCTGATTTTCAATAATATAACATTTAAAATGTATATACAAAATTATAAATAAACGAATTTTATAAGTACTTGAAAATAAAATAAATAGCGTGTTTAGTCACCATTATTTTACGCTATCAATTATTTGTTATAATTGTTATTAATATAATTATTGTATTCAAAAATAAATGCCTCGTAAAACATTTTGGCGATAATTTTGGCGCCATTGTGGTTGAAATGTGTAAAATCTTTTTCAGCAAGCGGTGGCTCATTAAAGACCCAGTTAGCCATTGAATTTTCGCCGCCCATTGCAACAAATGTGTCCCAGAAGGCACAATTACTCTCTAACGCAGCTTTTCTAACAGCATCG
Source organism: Draconibacterium orientale (assembly GCA_020719345.1). GTDB lineage: Bacteria > Bacteroidota > Bacteroidia > Bacteroidales > DYQJ01 > DYQJ01. Next base: position 476 of record DYQJ01000130.1, read on the forward strand.
CGAACGGGTATTAAATTTACATGTGTCAGATATTCGTCTTTTACTTTTTCAGATTTATCAGCCGGACCAATTACTATTATCGGAACATTGGGCAATGCTTGGCGAATATAGTAAATTTGATTTTTTAATATTTCTACATAACTATCTACTAAGTCGTAGTCATAAGGGACTCTATTTCCCCCGAATTGGAGGATAAACAATTTGACATTCAAATTATTATACATTTGACTAAGCATATTAATGTCCATTCGTGTAAAAATATCACCAGCACAACCACGTAAAGCAATGTTATCAAGTGCAACTCCTCGGTGTGCGTCGAAGCTAATACCGTAAATTTCCGGACTTTGTGTTCCGGAAAATTCAAAACGTAAATTTGCAGGTGAGTTGATTAAATTCCAAGTAATAATATCTAATTTATCTGTCGGCTCTATATTTTTTTGGTCTAACATAATATCGCCATCATACATTTTCAGAATGAATTTATCTTTGTTGTGTCCATAAAACATTCTCACTTTATTAAATATTTTAACATTTTGAAACGCTGCCGCCGAATGTTCGTATTTTAGCCAAGCAAAATTATCCGTATTTTTATTTAAGATAGAGTCTTGGCGGCTGTATTTTGTGAACATGGCAAAAGTTCCGGATATTCCAAATCTATTGTGGTCAATTATAGAGTCTTTTGTTGGAAAACAGGTGTATCTTGTCCAGTTGTCTGAGTAGCTTATTTGCATTGGCTGTCCATAGTTGTAAGCGGGTATGGCTGGAAGATATCCGGGTCCGCTTCCTCCAAAGATAACTTGGAGACGGTATCTTATGTATGAGCTCATTCTATCTACTTCTATTTGCGAATCGCCATAGTGAAGTATATGAATTAAATCATTAGTATTAGGTAAATTAACGAGAGTGGAAAAGAAATTGTCCAATAAGTTTTTGTTATTTTCCGGAAATTCTATGTACTGCACAACCGAGTCTATATTAATAGATTTTGCTTGAAAATATACTGTGGCGCCATCTAATATTGCGGAGTCTAATAATTTAGTAGGCACAAAAATTATAGAGTCGTCTTTTAATTGTACTATTTGGACTTTTTGTTGTTCTTCTTTGTCAAAAAAATCATTTATTGTAATAAACTCTAATGTAAAATTTTCATTAATTTTTATTCCTTCTTTAGGGAAAATAAAAGTCATTATTAACAGAATAATCAACGTAATGATGATAAAAATCAGTATGTTATGTGGTTTCATGTTTATTTATTTTAATTATTGAAAATCATAAACAATTTAGGTATAAATTTAGTTAAGTAAAATTTAAAAAATAACTTCGGAATTTATAATTTACAACTACTTGATATTCAAGCAAAAGCCAAATCATAATTCTTAATTTATAATTTATAATTCTTAATTCATAATTCATAATTTATTGATTATTTTCTGCTAATATAAAATTTATTTATTTATTTATTTTTAAATTTGGCTATAAATTTTAAATTTTCGTTTTTTGAGAATAAAAGAGAAATAATTTACAGTTAAAAAAGTCAATATTATGAATAAATTATGTTTAATAACCGGTGCGTCAAGTGGTATAGGTCGCGAGTTGGCACACGTACATGCTGAGCAAGGTGGCGATTTGATTATTGTAGCAAGACGTCGTCTGGAGTTGGAGGAATTGAAAAAAGAATTGGAGACAAAACATAAAATAAAAGTAATACCAATAGTAAAAGACCTGACCGAGAAGGGGGCTTCGCAGTGGATTTATGATTTTTTGGTTGCCGAGAAGTTGGTCGTGGAGATTTTGGTAAATAATGCAGGATTTGGCGGTATAGGGAAATTTCATGAGCGTCCCTGGTCACGTGATGAGGCGATGATAGACTTAAATGTAAAAGCTTTAGTAGAGTTGTCTCGTTTGTTCTTACCTGATTTTGTGCGAAATAAAAAAGGTAAGATATTGAATGTAGCATCTATTGCGGGTTTGATACCGGGTCCTCATCAGGCAGTATATTTTGCGAGTAAGTCTTTTGTTATTTCTTTTGGACTTGCGTTGAGCGAGGAGTTACGTGGTACGGGAGTGAGTGTTACCACGTTATGTCCGGGTCCTACGGATTCAGAATTTGCGAAAATATCGGAGATGGATAAGACAAAAATGTTTAAGAACTCGTTTTCGTCGAGGTCAGTAGCAGAGAAAGCTTATAAAGCACTTATGCGAGACAAAATAATAGTTTATGCTGCTATTCCTTTGTGGCAAAAGCTATTCCTTCCGGCTCGTCATCTTGTTCCTACAAAGCTTCTCCTTCGTGCTGTAGGCAAGATGCAAGATACCAAATAAGTTTTCTCCATGTTATCAAAAATTATTCTATTTCTATGATTTTAAATGGGACATTAATCATTTCAGCAAATTCTTCACCGGCATTTTGCAGTTCTTCGTCGTCTTCATAATAGTACCAGTTTATTGATACATCTGCTCCTCCTTTTTTCAATTGTTCTAAGTGTTGCATAATATTTAGCAATACTTTGGAGGAGGCAGTGTTGTAGTATGATAGTTTGAACTCGAAAAGTGTTTTGGAGTTCGGATTTTTTTGGTATTCTTCGAGCCAATTAACGACCGGCTGATAAAATTCTATGGCGTCTTCGGGACAAGCTTTGCCGGTCATTTGAAAAATGTTTCGGCGAGCATCTAGGACTATGCCCGGTGTGTAACCAACTTCTTCTATTCTTATAGGTTTCATACAATATATAATTTTTTGCAAATATAATTATTTTTTATAATAAAAAAGTATTTTTTATTCTGTTTATAAAAAAAAATTATTCTGTTTTTTTTATCATCTCTAAGAATTTGTCTTCTAAGCTTGATTTTTTGACTTCAAATTTAGACAGTACAATTCCCTTAGTAAAAGCAAATTCATTGATGTCCTTAGGTAGTGTATTTTCCTTTAATGTTATAAGTAGGTCATTATTAAGCTTAGTGGCGTCATATATGAGTTCCGATTTTCGCAATAAGTCAAGAAGGAGATTTATATTGTCGGAGGCGACAAGTATCTTTATTTTTTTATCAAGTATGTCCGTTATTTTACCTTCGGAAAGTAGCATTCCTTTTTTAAGGATTGCTACGTGAGTACAAACTTTTTCCACTTCATCTAAGATATGACTTGCCAAAATAATAGTTTTTCCTTCGGCGGCTTGCTGTTTGATAATATTTCGTATATCTGCGATTCCCTCTGGGTCAAGTCCATTTGTAGGTTCGTCAAGTATAAGTGTACTTGGATTTCCGAGTAACAGTGCCGCTATAGCAAGCCGTTGTTTCATTCCAAAAGATAGCGACCTAAAAGAAGAGTTTTTGCGGTTGCTGAGTTGAGTAATATCAAGAACTCGCTGTATTTCTTCTTTTGCGTTGCTATAAATTTCTTTAATATTGCAAGCAATTTTCAAATTATTTTGTACCGAAAGATACGGGTAGAAATTAGGTTTTTCCAGCAATGCACCGATTCGTATATTAAAATAGTTATTTTCTTGCAGTTCTGCCCATTTAAAATTTCCTTCGTCGGCTTTAATAGTTCCAAGTATAATTGAAAGTGTAGTAGTCTTACCACTTCCGTTTGGACCGAGGACTCCATAAATACTTCCTTTGGGGACTTGTATGGATAGATTTTTCACTGCCTCTATTCTGCCGTATCTTTTAGAGATATTATTAATAATCAATATATTGTCCATCTGTTTATATATTAGTGTCCGAGGTCGGAGATGTATTTAATTCGCATCAATCGTATTTCTTCTTCGCTGTAGTCGTCCTCGCCAAGTGTTCTTAGTGCGTCTTCTATAGATTCGGTTTCGGAGGAGTCAAAATAGTCGTAAACTTCTAATTGGCGTTCTCTATCTATTACACTATCTATGTAATAATCCATGTTAAGCTTAGTTCCCGAGTTAATAATAGATTCTATTTCGGTGAGCAGCTCGGCAAATTCTATTTGCTTTGCCTCACAAATATCTTCGAGGAACATTTTTCTGTCCACACTTTGAATGATATAAACTTTTAGTCCTGAGCGATTTGCGATAGTTTTTACGACCATGTCAAGCGGTCTTTCTATCTCTTTTTCTTCTACATATCTTTTAATGAGGTCAATAAATTCTTGTCCATATCTGGCGGCTTTCCCTGTTCCTACTCCGGCTATTTGCTTTAGTTCCTCTATCGTTATAGGATATTGTATCGCCATATCTTCTAAAGAGAGGTCTTGAAAGATTATGAATGGCGGCACTCCTTTTTGCTTAGATATTTTTTTACGTAAATCTTTTAAGAGTCGGAAAAGTTCGGTGTCCGAAGCTCCTGTTCCCACATTACTTGATTGATTATTAGCATCTTCATCCACTTCTTCATGTTCATAGTCGTGGTCGATAGCCATCATTATAGGGAACGGGGATTTCAAATATTTATGTCCTAACTCACTTAGTTTGAGGAGTCCATAGTTTTCTATATCTTTTGTTAAAAGTTGATGAACCAGAGCATTACGTATAACCGCGCACCAAAATTTAAAATCTTTATCTTTGCCTACCCCAAAAATGGGTAATTTATGATGTTTATAAGTTTTAACCGATGAGGTAGCTTTTCCTTCTAATACAGTTGCCACATGCTCGGTTTGGAATTTTTCTTGGATTGCAAGTATGACTTTAAGTGTTTTCAAGATGTGACTGCTTCCGTCAAATCGTGGTTTTGGGTTCAGACAATTGTCGCAATTATTACATTGGTCTGGAAGTACTTCGCCGAAATAATTTAACAACATTTTTGGGCGGCAAATAGACGATTCGGCAAAAGCTACGGTTTCCAGCAGTAATTGTTTTCCTATTTCTTGCTCGGAGACTAATTTTCCTTGCATGAATTTTTCAAGTTTGAGTATGTCTTTATGACTATAAAAGACGATACATTTACCTTCTCCGCCGTCTCGTCCTGCTCGTCCTGTTTCTTGATAATATCCTTCTAAGCTTTTCGGGATGTCGTAATGCAAAACGAATCGGACGTCTGGCTTATCTATTCCCATTCCGAAAGCGATAGTTGCCACAATAACATCTACTTCTTCACGAATGAATTTATCTTGATTTAAAGAACGAGTAGCCGAATCCATGCCTGCATGATATGGAAGCGCTTTGATGTCGTTGACTGTCAGGGTTTCGGCAAGTTCTTCTACTTGTTTACGACTGAGACAGTAAATAATTCCGGATTTTCCTCTATTTTTTTTGATAAACTTAATTATCTGTTTTTCAGGGTTCACCTTAGGTCTTACTTCGTAATACAAATTAGAACGATAGAAAGAGGACTTATAAATCTCGGAATGCAATATTCCCAGATTTTTTTGTATGTCGTGTTGCACTTTTGGGGTAGCAGTAGCGGTCAGCGCGATGATAGGTTTTCTACCTATTTCATCTATTATAGGACGAATCCTTCTGTACTCGGGTCTGAAGTCGTGTCCCCATTCGGAGATGCAATGCGCTTCGTCAATGGCAAAGAAAGAGATTTTGATACTCTGTAAGAATATAATATTTTCCTCTTTCGTAAGTGATTCGGGGGCTACATACAAGAGTTTAGTCTTTCCACTGACGATGTCTTCTTTTACATCGGATATTTGATTTTTGGAAAGCGAGGAATTTAGGAAATGTGCTATTCCGTCTATTCCACTAAAATTGCGCATAGAGTCGACCTGGTTTTTCATCAACGCTATTAGTGGAGAAATAACAAGGGCAGTGCCTTCATACAGTAACGAAGGCAATTGATAACACATTGATTTACCGCCTCCTGTCGGCATGAGTACAAAAGTGTCATTCCCGTTTAATATATTTTTAATTACCTCTTTTTGTTGTCCTATAAATCGGTCAAAGCCAAAATATTCTTTCAAATATTTTATTAATTGTTCATCTGATACTGTCATTGATTTTTGTTTTGTTATTTACATTAAATTATTTTTTAAAGTTAAAATAAAAAAAATGATAAAAACAAATTTTTTATAAAAATATTTGTACATTTGCGAAAAAAAATGTTTAAAAATAATAAAGAGAAGAATAAGAATACTGCTGTGAGGTCTAATGCTAAGGAAATGAGTTTTTTAGACCATTTAGAAGAATTGAGGTGGACAATAATTAAATCGGTAGTATCAGTGATGATTTTTGCAGTAGTTGCATTTATATTTAAAGATATTATATTTGATGAAGTTTTGTTTGCTCCGCGTGAACCGGATTTCTTTACGAATCTTAAATTTTGTGACTTCGGAAAGTTTATCGGCTCGGAGTCATTATGTATAAATACTACCTATTTTGATATAATCAATATTCAGATGTCTGGACAATTTATGACGCACATCAAAGTCTCGCTGGTGATAGGTTTTATTTTGGCTTTTCCATATATTTTTTGGCAATTTTGGCAATTCATCAGTCCGGCTTTACATACCAATGAAAAAGGTTATGCACGTGGCTCGGTATTCTGGTCATCGGTGTTGTTTATTATGGGCGTTCTTTTTGGGTATTATATCATTACACCTATTACGGTTCACTTTTTTAGCAATTATATGGTAAGTGAAACGGTAGATAATCAAATAAATTTGACCTCATATATATCTATCATCAACTCGGTTGTATTGTCGTGTGGAGTAGTCTTTGAATTGCCGATTCTAATATTTTTTCTAAGTAAGGCAGGAATAGTAAGTCCCGAATTTTTAAAGAAGTACAGAAAACATGCGCTCATTATTATTTTAACTTTGTCTGCTATTATTACTCCACCGGATATTTTTAGTCAGATAATTGTTTCTATACCGCTACTTATTTTGTATGAAGTAGGAATAATTATTTCCAAACGTGTGACAAAAAAGCGCGCTCTACAAACAAGTTCTTAATTTTTTGAATTTATGAATAATCAATATTTAGTGAGACAAAAAAAAGATATATTGTTTTCAACCTCGGGAGTTCATGAGTCGGAATGGGGAGGAGGAAGTGGTTATGGCTCACTAAATATAAGTTTTAAAAATGACTCTTTAAAATATACTTCTTTCCAAAAATGCGGTATTCCTTGCAGTAGCGGAAAAGATTTTTTTATATCTAAGATTAATTATTAACATATAAATTAGTAAAATTTAAAAAATAACTTCGGAATTTATAATTTACTTAACATTTTACATAAAAATAATTAGTAATGGGTTGTTTATAAAATCTTAATTTTTCTATGAGTCTATGTGCCTATGTGGTTTAATTTTACCATATTATACACAAATGAATTTAGAAAGTTATTTCATACATATTACTTATTCATCTACTGAGCTTAATATTTTTGAATAATCGGTGCAACAGCGCAAATTTATAAATACTAAACTTATTGATTTTAATTTTAGATTTTTTCTTTTCGTTAAAAACATTTTGCATGAAGTTGATATATAAATTTGCAGTTTCTTGCATGCTCGGTAGTTCAATATTTTCTTGAAAAGAAGAATAATTGTTACAAATATCTATGATTAATTCTGGAATCTGGGAATTGTCATTAAATATGTGTCCGGCTTTTTTAACTATTTCTGGGTGTCCGCCGCTGTTTAATGCTATTGCAGGCAGTCCGCAATGCAGTGCTTCTATCAGCGCATTGGAACAAGGATCATTTTCTGAGGCAGTTATATATATATCACTGTTTTTTAATTCGTTGGCAAGTTCAGTACTTTTCAATGGCGGTATAGAAATGATATTTTCAAACTTTAGCGGCGAATTACCACAAAAAATGAACTCGTTGTTTGCGAAGTTCAAATTTTTATCTAACCACAAATAAGTATAAAAACCTTTATGAAAATTATCTGCCCAACTGGTGGCAATAATTCTACATTTTCTTTGGCGACTGAACTCTCGCTTGTCATTGGAATTAAAAATATCTGGGTCTGGAGCATTATAAATAATTGTTTCAAAGGGTTTTGTGGGGATTCCAAGCCGCTTGTTCTCCTGCATTGACCATACGGATTGAAAAATAGTAGCATCAGCTATTTCTTGATTGGCTTGATATATCATCTTATCAAGTAATTTATTCTTTCTTCGTATCAAAAAAACAGGTCCATCTATGCGATGAATAAATATTTTATTAGGGAATTTTTGTTTTAGTTCAATAATTTCATAAATATTATGATGACTATTGAAAAGGATAATATCCGCTTCCTCAATGGTCTGTGCTGCAAGTTTGTTTTGTACAAAATAATATTGCAATGCCTTTAAAAATTGATTAGCCCCCCCATGTGGTTCATTTTTCAAATTATAAAAAATATATATCTTCATCGTTTTTAAAGTAAATATTATTTTTTTATTGCAAAAATAATTATTTTTGCAATATATCAATAAATTTTAAATAATTAAATTATGAAAGCTTTTCACGCTTATGATGTAAGAGGTATTTACAATAAAGATTTTAACAAAGAAGACGTCTATAAAATAGGATATTTTATTCCTAAGTTATTGAATACTAATCGTGTTCTTGTGGGTAGAGATGTGCGGGAGTCATCCGATGAAATATATGAATATCTGACAAAAGGAATTAATGACAGCGGAGCCGATGTATATGATGTCGGTATTGCAACCACTCCGATGGTATATTTTGGTACTGCGAAGCATAATTTTGATGCCTCCGTTCAAATTACCGCTTCGCACAATCCTCGTGAGTACAATGGATTAAAGGTATCACAAAAAAATGCGCTTCCGGTGGGTTATGACTCTGGACTGAAAGAAATAGAACAAATGATGAAGACCGAAACTATTATCATTGCCGAGCAACGCGGTAAAATATTGCCATTCGAAGTTAAAGACGAATATCTTAACTTCTTGAAACAATATCTGCCTAATCTCGAAAATTTGAAAATTGCTATAGATTGTTCTAACGGAATGGCAGCTTATTTGATAAAAGACCTGCTCGGAGAAACACCTGCATACATATATGACACACTTGACGGCACTTTTCCCAATCACGAGGCAAACCCTTTAATTGCCGAGAATATTGTGGACTTGCAAAAATTAGTCGCACAAACAAAAAGTGACATCGGAATTATTTTTGACGGAGACGGTGACAGAGTAATGTTTGTAGATGAAAATACTAAATTTATATCTCCAGACCTGATTATCGCACTGTTAGGACATTATTTCTTAGAAGAACGTAACGAAAAAGCTAACGTTCTACAAGACATCAGAACCTCTAAAGCAGTAGGAGAATATCTTGAAAAACTCGGCGGTAAAATTAATACGTGGAGAGTAGGAAGAGCATTTGCCGCACCTAAACTGCGAGAAATAAACGGACTGTATGGAGGCGAACTCGCAGGACATTATTATTTTAGAGACTTTTTCTACTCCGACTCAGGACTGCTTGCATGCTTGTTAGTGCTTAGAGTTGTTTCTAAATTCAAAGAAAAAAATATTAAGCTTTCGGAAGTAATAGCTAAAATAGCTACATATCAAAACTCGGGCGAGATAAATTTTAAATTAGAAAAGAAACAACAAGCAATGGATTCGGTTCGCGCTCAAATGATAGCAACCGAAGAACCGACAAACAATTTTGACTTTGATGGATACCGAGTAGAATTTAAAGATTGGTGGTTTAATATAAGACCGTCGAACACAGAGCCATATCTTCGTCTGCTCGTGGAGGCAAACACCGAGCAACTGCTAAAAGAAAAAGTTGCCACCATACGAAAAATTATTGAAAGTTTTATGTAATTATCTCGTAATTAAAATCTTGCGGTACTGGACAAATATACTATAAACAGCAACTTTGCCAAAGTTGAAAACTTTGGCAAAGTTCTAATTACGAAACAATTACATAAGAGAAACCGGTTTAATGCAGATTTCAAAGCAAAACTAACTTGCTAATCGCTTAAAGGTTTTCAAAGATTTGAAACTTTTTAATAAATTGAATTATTTTTCAAAAAAAATTATTACCTTTGTAAAAAATAAAATGACAACATGAATAAACAAAGATATTTTAATACCTCGGGACCGAATAGACCAGAAAGACATT
>DYQJ01000131.1 GCA_020719345.1 Draconibacterium orientale
GCAAAGTTAAAAACGCAAAGTTCCGCAAAGTGTAACCTAATAAATGAAAGATGCCCTTTTTTTATATAAAAACATAAAAAGTCTTTTATCTTTGTACTTTAAAAAACTAAAAACATGCGATTATTGTTAATAATAATTTTAACTTTCTTAGATACTCTTTTATTTTGCCAGATAAAAGTAGAAGATAATTTTGAAAATGCTAATGTAGAAGTTATGGAAATTATTGACTCTACGAATACCATTGTTATATCTCCATCTTTGAAAAATGACCTCAACACAACGCGTTGCTGGTTTTATTTTAAAATTAGCGGATATGATAAGAGCCAATTATTAAATGTAAGAATTAATTTTACTTCCTATTTTACGGCGCCAAATTATCCGGTTTATAGTTATGACCAGACTAATTGGATTCGCATAGCAACGACTTATGCAAGTGGAAGCAAAAATTTTTCTGCTTACTTTACTGCTGATACAGTGTATATTGCGATGGGATATCCTTATACTTATACTCATCTCAAAAAATATTTAGAGACAATAAAAAATAATAATTTCACACAAGTATCCATTCTGACAAAGTCTGAACAAAATAATGAAATTTATAAAGTCCGAATAACCGATTCTTCAAAAACAATAAGAAAACAAATCGTATGGATAATAGCGCGTCAACATGCCTTTGAGTCACATGCAAGTTATATGATGGAGGGCATGTTAGATTTTTTCGTATCTGAAGATGATGCCGCCGACAAATTGCGCCAAATCACTGAAATACACATTGTTCCAATGGTAGATGTGGACAATGTTATATTAGGGGCAAGCGGAAGAATGCAACTCCCGATAGACTTAAACCGAGACTGGAACGACAGCTCGTATTGGAAAGCGGTTAAAGAGATGAAAAAACAAATTTACGAAAGTGTCATAAACAACAATTATTCTATGTTCTGGGATTTACACTCGGCATACCCGGGAAGTTATATCAACATTTATTCTTACATAGATATATACATGAACAGGCAAGAGTCCCTTAAAATTGACTCCTTCTGGAATGAATATCAAACAATAGCAAACATTCGTCCTTTTCTTTTTAGCGGAAAAGAAACGCAAGAAGGCATAAAATGGGCAGACCAATATAATGGAAATCGGGACTGCAACAATATTCCCAATTGTTTCAAAACTAATGACTTTGCGATAACATTAGAATCAGAATGGAATTTGCGTCCCGACAACGAACCTTGGAACGACTATAATTTGAAAAAAGAGGGCTATAATGTTGCGAAAACTATAGCTAAATACATTGTAAATAAATATTATTAATTAAATAAATATCTTATAATTATGAAAAAGAGTGTAGTGGTAATTTTGCTTTCGCTTTTGTGCTTAAATATTTACGCACAAAATTTGAAACGAGCAATAAACAAAGAAGGAAAATACGGATACACTAATTCCTCTGGGGATACCGTAATTCCTTGCAAGTACGATAAAGCTTATGACTTTGAAAATGGCGTTGCCATAGTAAAGAACAATCCGTATTATAAATTACTTGATAAAACAGGTAAACTGCGAGAAGTTAATGACTTAACTTATGATGGAACTTTTTGTATTAGCTACGAAAATTATATCGCAGCCATGCCATTAATTCTTGACTTCTGGGAATGTTTTATAATTAATGAAAAAGGAGAGACAATCTCCAAATTGACGCACCGAAGCGCAGAAGGATTCTGGCAGGGACAAGCAAAAGTTTATAACCTCAACCAATATAATTACATCAACACAAAAGGCGAACTAACTGATACTTGGCAGAATATAGTGACACCTGCAAATATTTTTAACGGCACCAAATACGCATTTTCTAATGACAAAGGAGAATTATTAACCAAATTTATTTACGACGTAGCAGGATACTTCTCCGAAGGAATGACATACGTAGCCGTAGCAGATAAAAATAACAGTTACTCTTACAAATACGGTTTTATCAACGAGAAATGCGAAGTAGTCATCCCGTTACAATATGAAATGGTAGAAAATTTCTATCTCGGCAAAGCTAAAGTTACTAAGAACGGAAAAATTTATCTCATCAATAAAAAAGGTGACATATTAACTGATGGATATCAACAAATATACACTTTCACTGGAGGATATATAGCACAAAAAGAAGATAAATGGGCTATGTTCAACAATAAAAACGAACAATTAACAAGCTGGTACGAAAATATAGCAGACTACTACGACAACCGATTTATTTTTCAACAAGACGGTAAAATAGGAGTTTTAAATCAAAAAGGAGATATTTTGGTAAACAATATTTACAATTCGGTTAATTATTTTATTGATGGAATAGCGATAGTCTCCAAAAAATCGGAAGACAGCACTATTTTGTACGGATACATAGACACAACAGGAAGAGAAATTACTAAAATAATCTATGACATAGCATACGACTTTTACTACGACATCGCAAGAGTTGGTAAAATAGAAGAATATGATGAATACTATCCTACTTATTTATACGGATATATAGATAAAACCGGTAAACCTATTACTGATATAAAATACAAATATGCTGAAGAATTTTATTCGGACAACGCTGTAATTGGCGACTTTGACGCAGAAACATATATCTATCGTTACGGAATGATTAACAAAAAAGGACAAGAGGTCATCCCCGTAGAATACGACCAACTAAAATATCTTAGCGAAGGACTCGCAATGGCTTATAAAGACGGAAAATATGGGTATATAAATGCTAAAAATCAAGTCATTATAGATTTTAAATATGTTTATGCTTACGACTTCTCCGAAGGATTAGCTTTAGTTGCCGAAGATACTAACGAAGACGCAGTATATGAATATTTTTATATAGATACAAAAGGGAACAAAATATCGGAACTTACTTTTGACGACGGCTACTCTTGTTATGATGGAATGGCACAAGTATTTTTTAATGATAAAAGTTCCACAACAAATAATTATAATTATGATAATGATTACTATGCCAATCGCAAAATTAATTTTATCTTAAAATCCGGTAAACTTTTAGCCCCGGATACTCTGGACTATGTAGATTATTTTAATGATAAAAATTTAATCATCGTAGGAAAAAAAGACGCAAACAAAAGAATCAATTATACATACATGACAAGACAGGGAAAATATCTTATACCCTTTCAACTTGAAATAGCGTATATTGACCAACTCCCGCGCATAAAAAATACAGACCAAAATTACGTCACTACATACGCACTCGCCGACACAAAAGGTAAAACTATCTCCGAGTTTTACTCTTTTATTGATAAATTTAGCGAAGGATATGCTATTGTTAAAAACGAAGATAATAAATATACGTTCATTAACAACAAAGGTAAACAAATAACTAAAGACGCATGGGAAAAAGTAGAACCGTTTACTGCCGGAAAAGCTAAAGTCTATAAAGATGAAAAAGTGACTTATATAGATACCGAAGGAAAAATACTCGGCGACTTCAAATACGACATACTCGCACAAACAACTTATTATAAGATTATTAAATATAAAGACGCATACGCTATAGTCAATTCTAAAGACGAACTATTAACCGATAAACTTGATACCGTAGTAACTATCAGTCCCGAAGTTGCTAAATATCAGGTGAAAAAACTCACAGGTTACTTAGACGTCAAAAACAATAAAGAAGTAAAGTTTTCTGAAATTTCTGAATTTAAAAACGGAATTGCTAAAGCTAAATATCTCGGAAAATACGGTTATATTAACAACAATTACCAATGGATAGTAGAACCTACATACAATCAAGTAGCTGATTTTGAAAATGATAAAGCAAAAGTTATACTAAATGCGAAATATAATTATATCAATGCGAAAGGCGAAATTCTTGATAAATGGAAATGGGACACAAATACCGAATTTGTTAGCTATAACGAACTTAAATTTGTTAAATGGAACAACAAATATGCTCTGGTAAGCAATGACGAAATTATATCTGAATGGTTTTATTATCTGGAAAAAATTAATGATGATGTCATCGTAAAAAAGCAAGGTGTACTATATTCCATACAACCTACCGGCGAACTGTTAGTATACTACGTTGATAACGGATTATATATTGATTATCAATATAATGACACCGAATATATGTACGGTATAAAAGACAACAAAGATAATTTGATTGTAGATTATAAATACAATTACATCGCACCTTATAACGAGGGATTTGCGCTGGCACAAAATTATAACTACGACGAATATTATTATTACTACGACTATTCTTACCAATTTATTGACCAAACCGGAAATATTTTAAATAATCAAGCTTATACAGGAGCTTCAGACTTCTCTGAAGGATTAGCCGCTGTGAAAATAAAAGATAAATACGGATTTATTGATAAAACAGGTAAACTTGTCATAGATTATTTATTTACCAACGCATACTCTTTCTACTCCGGACTCGCAAAAGTATCTGATGAAAATTATAAAACAGCATATATTGACAGAACAGGAAAAATTGTTATAGATTATTCATCTGACTATCTATCTGATTTTTACGGAGATTACGCAATACTTACTAAATATGTAACAGACGGATCAGACTACTTCTTTGTGGACAGAACTGGACAAGTCATTAGTGAATTATATGATTTAATAACCAAATTCTCCGCCGATTATTTCTTAGTCAAAAAAATTATTCTCGGAAAATCTAAATTTGCGGTATTAGATAAAAATCTAAATCTGATAACTCAATGGTACGACTACATAGAAAATTATTACTACAAAACTCCTATCCTCGCTATCAAAGATAAAAAAATCGTTCTTCTAAACGAAGACTTCAAAGAAAACAATGACCCAACGGTATATGAAGATTATTTATCTTATAATTACTATTTTACAGACGAATTGGCGCCTATTTACATTTATACCTATGAAAATTATGCTGGAAAATACGGATTTATTGATAAAAACGGAAAACTAATCGTAGAATGTCAATACGACTACGTACAAGCGTTCAGCAACGGATATGCAATAGTACAAAATTACGAAAATACAGACCAATTTTATGATTATTCATATAATTATTTATACAATATTATCGACACCAAAGGAAATTTATTGCTAAAAGACTGGGCGAATAATATTATTCCGCTAAGTAACAATAACTTATTTAAAATAACTTTCAAAAAAGATGATATACAAAAAAGTAATATTGTAAACAAAAAATTTGAAATTATTATAGAAGACTGCGAAGAGATATATGAATTAGATGAAGACTACTTACTTGTACTTAAAAACGACAAATTCAACCTCTACAGCTACGAAGGAAAATTAATTACTGACGCCGACTTATTAAACAAAAAACTGTCAGAAAAATTCCTCTTCAACGAAGGAATCGCTATCTTCTCAATCCCTATAGATTTATACACTTTTAAATACGGTTATTTGAACTCTAAAGGCGAGATAATTATTAAACCTATTTTTTCTAATGCAAGTAACTTCTCCGATGGAATGGCGCTTGTAGGAAAAACTGACGAATATTACTACACTAAGTACGGATACATTGACACCAAAGGAAATATGGTCATCGACTTCAAATTTGATTATGCATACAGCTTTGTTGACGGAATGGCTAAGGTAGGAACTTATAATTATGACCTTTATACTTATAACTATGGATTTATTAATAAAAAAGGAGAACTCGTAATTGATTATCTTTTTGCCGAAGTTACTGATTTTAAAGATGGAATGGCTATTGCAACTAAAAATTTTGATTATAACAAAATGTCCGCCTTTATAAATAAAGAAGGTAAAGAAATATCTAATTGGTACGACCTATTAACTCTTTTTATAGATAACTATTCGCTGGCTCTAAAATATGATAAATTTATCCTCCTCAACAAAGACCTCAAAGAAGTAGAAAATACAGAGGTCATAAAAAAAATGTTAAAAGAAAATTATGCATTCACTGATGGACTTGCAATTGTAAATAAAAATTATACTGCTACCTATTCGCAACCTAACTCGGTGCTTGTTAATGAAGAAGGAAAAATTATTTCCGAATGGTACGCATCTATCGGAGCTTTCAAAGATGGAAGAGCGCTTGTTGCAGCTGACCTTGATAACGACTGGTACAGTGAATACGGATATATTGACCAAACAGGTAAAATTGCCATTCCTATACAATTCCAATATGCCGAAGATTTTAAAGATGGATACGCAAAAGTTGGAATCCCATCAGAAGATTATTCTTACAGATACGGACTTATTGACCTAAATGGAGAATATTTAGTTGACGCTAATTATGCTGACATCAGACCATTCTCCGAAGGATATGCCGTAATTGGTAAATCGGTGGACTATGTAACAAAATACGGATTTATTGATAAAAAACAAAAAATCGTTCTCGGTTGCAACTACGACTATCTCGGTGACATGCATGACGGAATGGCACTCGTATCTAAATATGACGAATATTCATACACTTCTGCATACGGATATATCAATAAAAAAGGGAAACAACTTATTGATTATCAATATGAATACGCAGCAGACTTCGCAGAAGGAATGGCGATGGTTGGAAAATCAAAAAACAATACGTACGTATATGACTACGGTTATGAAGACTATAATTATTCTTACGTCTACGGATATATTAACAAAAAAAATAATCTAATTATTGATTATCAATATGATTATGCTACTAATTTCTCGGACGGAATAGCAGTAATTGGTAAATACGTGGACACTAACTTAGAATACAATTATATTGACAATACAAGTAAACTGCTATCAGAATGGAGTAAAATATTATACCCATTCTACAAAGGATACTCATTAAAACTCGTAGATAAAAAACTAATTCTTATTGATAAAACAATGAAACAAGTTGATAATAAAGAACTATTCAATGAAATTATTGCTAAGAATTTCACTTTTAACGAAGGAATGTCCACTATCTTTGACGGTGCAAAATACGGATTTATTGATAATCAAGGAAATTTAATTATAGATTTTAAATTCTCATATGCCGGATATTTTTACAACGGAAGTGCTTATGTAGAAATGGACTATGTTCCTTATTATGTTAATAAAAAAGGTGAGATAACTAAATATTAGAATGAAAGCAAAGAAAAGAATGAAAAAATGAAAGATTTTTATTTCATTTTTTCATTCTAAATTTAATTATTTTATAATATCTTTATTATATTCAATTAACATTAAATATATTTCTTTGTCCTGTAATTAATTTTCTAATTTTAATATTATGCAA
Source organism: Draconibacterium orientale (assembly GCA_020719345.1). Lineage (GTDB taxonomy): Bacteria > Bacteroidota > Bacteroidia > Bacteroidales > DYQJ01 > DYQJ01. The sequence goes on from DYQJ01000131.1 coordinate 7,250, forward strand.
AAGAAAAATTTAGAAATGTTTTTAGATGTGCCTATTTCTTCAGGAGAAATGTATAAAATGTGGTTAGATGCTAATAAACAACGTTTTATTACAGGAAAAGAAGTGTGGATAGCTGAATTTGAAGGAACACGTTATTTTTTAGCAGATGGTTATGTTAGTGGTGAAATTGTAAAATTAATATCCGGAAAAAAAATCTTAAAGTCATGGAGAACAGAAAGATTTACCGAAGACGACGAAGACACTGAAGTAGAAATAGATTTTGAAGAATATCAACGAGGTTGTAAAATAATATTAAAACATTATAATATACCTTGCGAGATGACTAATGAAATAAAAGAATTCTGGGAAGACAGCTATTTTAAACCATTAGCTACATATTTTGTAAATTGATTTTTTTACCACTAAGCAATCAGAGGAATGAAAGAAAAAAAACTTTCATTCCTCTGTGGTTTAATTTTTTGTAACTATTTAGCAACGTAGTTGCGTAATCTTTGTAGAAAATAAATAACATCCACACCAAAATAGCAACGTAGTTGCGAAATCTTTTTTAATCAATATTTTATATCGTCTGCAATTGATGCTAATTTTTTTCTACAAAGATTTCGGTGCTACGCACCTTTTGTTTTTTCGTTAATTCTTTTCTACAAAGATTTCGCAACTACGTTGCTAAAATTCTAAATTCTCATAATTATTTGTTAATTAATTGATAATAAATAATATAATCTACCTAAATAGATACAATTATTTTATCAACTCCTTTCGGAGTAAAAAAAATACAAATAATTTATAACAATGATAATAATAAAATATATATTTTTACCTTCGCGAAAAAAAGATTATGTCACTTACTCGCGAAGATTTTGAAATTATGGCGCCGGTGGGGTCGTATGAGACTCTCGCTGCCGCCCTCCAAGCCGGCACTAATTCGGTTTACTTTGGTATAGAACATCTTAATATGCGTGCCAAATCATCTATCAATTTTAGCACAGCCGATTTGAAAAATATAGTACAAATATGTCAAGAAAAAAACGTTAAAACTTATTTAACAGTCAATACCGTCCTATACGACAGTGACATGCAAATAATGCAAAATATTATAGATGCTGCCAAAAACACCGGCATCAACGCAGTCATCGCCTCTGATATTGCCGCCATCAGCTATGCCAATCAAATAGGTGTTCCTGTACATGCGTCAACTCAAATAAACATTACAAACATAGAAGCGGTAAAATTTTATGCTAAATTTTGTGATGTCATCGTCCTTGCACGTGAACTCAACTTAGAACAAGTAAAATATATTACGCAAACTATCCAGCAACAACAAATAAAGGGCGCAAACGGTGAACTCTTGAAAATAGAAATTTTCATACATGGCGCATTATGTATGGCTATCTCAGGAAAATGTTATCTTAGCTTGCACGAAAATAATGCCTCCGCAAATCGCGGTGCTTGTCAACAAACGTGTAGAAAAGCTTACGTTGTAACTGAAAAAGAAACAGGAAATCAATTAGAGATAGATAACGAATATATTATGTCTCCAAAAGACTTATGTACTATTCCATTTTTTGATAAGATTTTAGAATCCGGAGTCTCTGTACTAAAAATAGAAGGAAGAGCAAGAGCGCCGGAATATGTCAAAACCGTTGTAACATCTTATAATCAAGCTATTGAAGCTTATATCAATAATACTCTCTCTAAAGAAAAAATAGACCAGTGGATAGAAAAATTAAAACGAGTTTTTAACAGAGATTTCTGGGACGGTTATTATCTTGGAAAAAAACTTGGAGAATGGAACAATGTATATGGTTCAAAAGCCACCAAACGAAAATTTTATGTAGCGCAGGCGACTAATTACTTCGCAAAGCTTAGCGTTGCCGAATTTATTATGCAAGCCGGAACATTGAAAATAGGAGATGAAGTCTTGATAATAGGACCCACAACAGGAGTAGTAGAATTTCAAATAGCAGAAATACGAAAAGACCTATTCACTACCGAGAAAGCAGAAAAAGGAGATATTATATCAATACCTATTCCTACTTCCGACAAAATAAGACGTGCCGACAAATTATACGTACTACAATAAAACTAAATCATATTTTTTTGACTCACTAAAAAGAGCAAACGGTGGCTACCATTTTGGGGCATTTATACTCAAAACCATCTTTTGCTGTTTTAGTATTCTACTAAATTTCGTTACAGAATTTAAAATGTAAGTATTTGTGCAAATTGTTCCATTCTTTTATTTGCTATTTCCACATATTCAGCAGAAATTTCTGAACCTATCCAATTTCGTTTTAATAAATGTGCTATTTTTGCAGTTGTTCCACTACCCATAAAACAATCGTAAACTAAATCGCCTTCATTTGACCATGTTTTAATCTGGTCGTTTGCTAATTGTTCTGGAAAAATTGCAGGATGATTATGGGCTATTGTATCTTTTGTAGAAATACCTCCACCAATGGAATAAAAAAATACATTCCCTACTTTTTTTTTGGTAGTTCGTTCTACTTTTTTATAGCTTAGTTCTCCATTTTGTCCACGATTTTTCATATTTACAAGTCCGTTATACTTACAGTTCTCTGTAATCGGATTAAAAGTATTTGGCTGTCCTTTGCTAAATGCAAACATGTATTCAAAATGTTGATGATATCGTTTTCCTGCTGTTGGCATAGGATTATTTTTATAATATATCATTGTATCATGTAAATTGAAACCATTTTGCATAAAGTATAGTGCTTGTTTAAAAGATGTTCCGGTTTCACCGCCATCTTTTGTTGCATCGCTTACAACCCAAATAACAACTCCTCCATTTTTTGTTACTCGATACAATTGCTTTACAATTTTTTCAAACTCAAAAAGAAAACCATTATAATTCCTTAAATCATCATAAGGTGGAGATGTTAGAGTTAAATCTATGTAATTTTCAGGCATTTGAGCCATTGTTTGCAAGCAATTTTCATTATATATTTTATTCAATTCCATAATTTTGATTTTATTGCAAAAATACAAATTTTATTTCATTTTCAATATTTTATAAAATCAGTTTTTATTGTTTTTAGACTGTCTAACAAAAAATAACAGACGTCATCGCTTTTTTGTGGCATATTATACCAATAGTAATTCTGCCACGAAAATCACGAAAGTTACGAAATTATGAAAAAAATTTGGTAGCGTATAAAAATAGTGACCAAAATTCAAATTTACTGATTTTT
>DYQJ01000132.1 GCA_020719345.1 Draconibacterium orientale
TGCTGTGTAGGCTCTTAAGCTTGTAAGCAGTAATAGCTTTAACGCCTCACAAAACTTTTGCTTTCTATAGACTGTTTTTAGTTTTTAAAATTTTAAAATAAATGCGAGTGAAGCGAGCAAACTTATGCTGTTTTGGTTTTTGTTTTTTTTAGCATGTAGTTGCTATTTATATTTCGTATTGTTTTTTCTGTTAATAGTTGGTAGTTGGGTGATCGGTAAGGTAAGAGTATTGTGTTGGTATCCCAAATCCTTTTTAAAATCTTTTTAAACTCTTTTAAAGCTTTTTCGGCGTGTTTTTTCTATTTTTAATCAATTAGTTACAGCACTAACTATCACGTTTTCACTGTTAACTATCACGTTTTCACTGTTAACTATCACGTTTTCACTGTTAACTATCACGCCTTCACTGTGACCTATCACTTGACTTGAACAGCGTGATTACAGTAATATATATCACTCAATATGAATAACGTGATAAAAACAATAGAAAATATATGGAAAATGAAATCGTCATTCAATCTAACAAACTAGTTGAAGCACATTACAAACAACAATACACAGTTCAAGAACAACGAATGGTCTTGTGGGTTATCAGTGAAATCAATAAAGAAGATTATTATGCCAGGAAGGAAAAGCAAAAATATAAATATAAAGAAATAATGATATCAGCACAGAAATATGCGGAATTAATGGATATTACAGTTGACGATGTTTACAAAAGAGCAAAAGAGATCGGCGATAACTTAATGCAAAAAGTTCTTACGATAAACACTGCTGATGGCGGATGGAAAATGTTTCATTGGATGGAAACTATGGAATACATTAAAACCACTGCAACTATAAGGGTTTTAATTTCTCCGGCAATAATCCCATATATTATCGAACTCAAAGAAAAATTTACGCAATTTAGGTTAGAAAATATTTTATATTTAAGATCAACTCATGCAATAAAACTATACCAAATTCTTGCTCAATATAAAACAACAAAAAAAAGGGATATAACAATTGATGAATTAAAGAATATGCTTGGTATTAATGAAGAAAAATCATACAAACAATTTGGTCATATAAAAGAAAGAATCCTTGAAATTTCTCAACGAGAAATAAACGAAAAAACTGATTTAATAATTAGTTACGCATTAGTGAAACAAAGCAGAAAAGTTGTAGCTATAAAATTTAAAATTACTCAAAAACCAAATCAAGAAACGCAAGCTAAAAAAGAATTTGAAAAATACATTTTACAGTTACCAGAAGGAAATAGTTTAAAAGCAACATTTCAAAATTATGGTTTCGATCAAACCATAGTGAAAATAGAATTTCAAAAATTTTTACTTGAAGAAATCTTAAATTATGACCCTGAATCATCAAAACCTATTATTTTAAAAAAATGTAGTTGAACCAATGGATTGCTGTTGTTGTTCGCGCAACGTTGCGAAGCAACGTATCAGCGCGCACTTCAGTCGTCAGTGGGGCTGTAATGTATTCGCTTCGCTCATGATTATTTATTATTTTGTTTTTATTTTTTTACGGCGATAGTTACGGCAATCGTTTGTTGTAACTTTAGGAAATTTTAAGTAAAACTCAAATTTAATTAATAAAGGCGCATCGTCAAAAGTGCAGAAACACAATTGACGATGCTAATCACATCAACCTGAGAAGGAGGTCAACGTGACTAAAGTCATTTTAACCGCTACACAAGCATCTAGCAATTGTAAGGCAGAATTAGAACTTGAAACTAAAACGAGTAAGTATCTTGAATTTTTAACAGTACGTAAAATGATTTATAAATTTTTAACTTGCGATAGGATAATTTTTATACCAACAAAAATTCCAAAACTTACCGAATTAGAACTAGCAAATAAACTAAACATTACATCAGCACAACTTGGAAGGTTACAAAAATCTCAAGCATCGTATAAGCAAACAATAAGCAAAATTAATTTGCTATTAATTAAATTATATTGCGGTACAAAGTGGACATAGTTATGAAATAAACAGCCATTGACAAAAATTATTTGTAGCCATACTGTAGCCATATAAGAAAAGGAGTTAATTTATGACAGATTGTACTATTCGCTCTCGAATTAATAGCCACATCAAAACGAAAGCAGTGTGCTTATTCGAGCATATGGGTTTAACATTAAGCGAAGCAATTCGCATTTTCCTCTATCAATCCGTAGCTGAAAAACGTATCCCGTTTGAAATTAATATACCGAATGCTGATACTTGTGAAGCCCTGGAAGAAATTAAATGCGGTAAAAATTTAGAAAAAATTAGTATCCATCAATTAAAAAAAGACTGGAAAGATGCGTGCGTGAAATAATTCGAGGTACAAAGTTCAAACGAGATTATAAAAAAATAGCTGCTTCTGGTCGTTATTCAGCTAGTGATTTTTTGTCAGTTGTTAAGTTACTAGCGCAAGATAAAATTTTACCAGCAAAATATCGGGATCACGCCTTATGTGGAGAATGGATCGGCTACAGAGAGTGCCATATCAAACCAGATTGGTTATTGATATATGCAAAATCAAACAGTAACAAAGAATTAATCCTGATTAGAACAGGTTCACACAGCGAGTTGTTTTCATAACACCTGTTAAAACCGTCTATAATTGTATTTGAACATGCTAAACTTATTCAAGCAACGCACACTTTTTTTACGGTAATAGCAATTAAAAATACTTAAACCATAATACAATACCGCCGGTTTTGAAGACCGGTACTATGGAGGACAATTCATTTTTTTATTGTTAATATTCAAAACAATTTCTAATTCTTTTCCTGAAGCGCCTACAAAATCAACTGCTATAAAATTAGGCCACTTATGAAATTGCTTAAAACAACCGCATACTCGAGTGTGCATATTCTCATACTCATTAATTGATCCCATAAAAGATCCAGTGAGATACGGAAACTTGTCGTCAATATTTACACCATAAGATCCGGCATTTATTGTAAGTGGATAAAAATGGTTCATAACAAATAAATCCGGTGCCGGCTTAGCGTGCGGATTAGCTCTTTTATCGTACCGCATTTCACAATTCGGAGATCGTATAAGATTATAATCTGTTTCCATATATTCATTTGTAAACATAATATTTGGTCCAGTATCTCCTGCATTATCGCTAAAAACTACCAACCTTTCGTTTGTTTTTCGCATATATCCAAGGGTTGGCCAATTTTTTCCACCGCCTAAATTGAATAAATATGACTTAAGTCCAGCATTATTTATCATGTTTATGAGTTTACTATAATCACCCACATAACTTTCAAAATGAATAGTAATGATATCGTTATGATGATTATCTAGCCACCTTTTTATAGTGTCTAAAAAAGGTAACGGAGGCTGCTTAAATAAAATATTTTCGTGTGCAATAATAATATTTTTGTTATCGTCTAAGTGCAAATCAACCATGAAACTTCTGACGCCAAAATCTAATTGCTGCTCAATTGTTAAAATCTGATTTGGAAGAACATTTAGAGAAAGCATTGCACCAACAGTTGATTGAGTTGGAATAGGATGTGCGAAAGAATTATGAGACGTAAGCCAACAAACGTCGTTATAAGAATCACTATCTTTGTAAATATCAGATGATCTATACCAATACAAAAATGCACTTATTGCAAATGCTGCTACTGCTCCGACAATAGCTAAGCAACAAAAAGTAACTCCCCCTCCAATTTTTTTTAGTGGTTTTATCACGGGCGTTTACTATTATTACTTTTCTATCTGTACTTTTTTGCTTATTACACTGAAAAAATCTTTTAGAAAAGATTTATCTTTGTTGCTTTCAATTATTTTTTGTTCATTTTCCTGGTAATATTCTAACAACTGCCTAGCATATTTCGCTATCGGACAACTTGAGCTATTTAGATCTTCTTGCGGAGATACAGCTACTGCTGCTACAGCCTTAACTATTTCTTTAAAGTTAGGACTTTCTATCCTATCTAACAACATGGCAAACTCCTCCCTCGAGGGTATGTTACTATTGCCATATACACCTTTGAATTCACAATAATCTCCAGAATAATTAGCAAATGATAGCGTGCTAAACAAAAATAAAAATAATGCAAAAATAGACTTTTCGCACTATGTGCTTTTTGGCTCATCAACTTGATACTAAATATAAATTTAACAAAATTAAATTTTTAACGTTTTTCAGCATAGCACATGTATGTGCCATGAGTAGCACACATATAGCACACGTGCCATGGAGGGTTAAAAATTCATATTTCAAGCCTTCATAAGCGGCACATGTGCCAAATATGTGCCATCGCACAGCACATTTATGGCACAACATTGGATCACGATGTGCCATATTTGGCACACGAAAACAATTCTAGTATTTTGCTGAAAGGTATTTTTTTCGTACAGATTCAACCCCATTCTTCCAATTAAACCTCCTAAAACGCATTTAAAACGGTTTTACGGCTAGTTTTGGCCTGAAGCCCCCCTACCCTAGGCTTATTTGCTTTTCTCTTCTTGTGCGCGCTTTATGCGCACATAAGCGCCTGAACGATACATCACGAATAGTATTCCTAACTACCAAGCGCGTAACGCGAGTGAGCGTAGCGAACGAGGCCACAATACAAGGTGCTGTGTAGGCTCTTAAGCTTGTAAGCAGTAATAGCTTTAACGCCTCACAAAACTTTTGCTTTCTATAGACTGTTTTTAGTTTTTAAAATTTTAAAATAAATGCGAGTGAAGCGAGCAAACTTATGCTGTTTTGGTTTTTGTTTTTTTTAGCATGTAGTTGCTATTTATATTTCGTATTGTTTTTTCTGTTAATAGTTGGTAGTTGGGTGATCGGTAAGGTAAGAGTATTGTGTTGGTATCCCAAATCCTTTTTAAAATCTTTTTAAACTCTTTTAAAGCTTTTTCGGCGTGTTTTTTCTATTTTTAATCAATTAGTTACAGCACTAACTATCACGTTTTCACTGTTAACTATCACGTTTTCACTGTTAACTATCACGTTTTCACTGTTAACTATCACGCCTTCACTGTGACCTATCACTTGACTTGAACAGCGTGATTACAGTAATATATATCACTCAATATGAATAACGTGATAAAAACAATAGAAAATATATGGAAAATGAAATCGTCATTCAATCTAACAAACTAGTTGAAGCACATTACAAACAACAATACACAGTTCAAGAACAACGAATGGTCTTGTGGGTTATCAGTGAAATCAATAAAGAAGATTATTATGCCAGGAAGGAAAAGCAAAAATATAAATATAAAGAAATAATGATATCAGCACAGAAATATGCGGAATTAATGGATATTACAGTTGACGATGTTTACAAAAGAGCAAAAGAGATCGGCGATAACTTAATGCAAAAAGTTCTTACGATAAACACTGCTGATGGCGGATGGAAAATGTTTCATTGGATGGAAACTATGGAATACATTAAAACCACTGCAACTATAAGGGTTTTAATTTCTCCGGCAATAATCCCATATATTATCGAACTCAAAGAAAAATTTACGCAATTTAGGTTAGAAAATATTTTATATTTAAGATCAACTCATGCAATAAAACTATACCAAATTCTTGCTCAATATAAAACAACAAAAAAAAGGGATATAACAATTGATGAATTAAAGAATATGCTTGGTATTAATGAAGAAAAATCATACAAACAATTTGGTCATATAAAAGAAAGAATCCTTGAAATTTCTCAACGAGAAATAAACGAAAAAACTGATTTAATAATTAGTTACGCATTAGTGAAACAAAGCAGAAAAGTTGTAGCTATAAAATTTAAAATTACTCAAAAACCAAATCAAGAAACGCAAGCTAAAAAAGAATTTGAAAAATACATTTTACAGTTACCAGAAGGAAATAGTTTAAAAGCAACATTTCAAAATTATGGTTTCGATCAAACCATAGTGAAAATAGAATTTCAAAAATTTTTACTTGAAGAAATCTTAAATTATGACCCTGAATCATCAAAACCTATTATTTTAAAAAAATGTAGTTGAACCAATGGATTGCTGTTGTTGTTCGCGCAACGTTGCGAAGCAACGTATCAGCGCGCACTTCAGTCGTCAGTGGGGCTGTAATGTATTCGCTTCGCTCATGATTATTTATTATTTTGTTTTTATTTTTTTACGGCGATAGTTACGGCAATCGTTTGTTGTAACTTTAGGAAATTTTAAGTAAAACTCAAATTTAATTAATAAAGGCGCATCGTCAAAAGTGCAGAAACACAATTGACGATGCTAATCACATCAACCTGAGAAGGAGGTCAACGTGACTAAAGTCATTTTAACCGCTACACAAGCATCTAGCAATTGTAAGGCAGAATTAGAACTTGAAACTAAAACGAGTAAGTATCTTGAATTTTTAACAGTACGTAAAATGATTTATAAATTTTTAACTTGCGATAGGATAATTTTTATACCAACAAAAATTCCAAAACTTACCGAATTAGAACTAGCAAATAAACTAAACATTACATCAGCACAACTTGGAAGGTTACAAAAATCTCAAGCATCGTATAAGCAAACAATAAGCAAAATTAATTTGCTATTAATTAAATTATATTGCGGTACAAAGTGGACATAGTTATGAAATAAACAGCCATTGACAAAAATTATTTGTAGCCATACTGTAGCCATATAAGAAAAGGAGTTAATTTATGACAGATTGTACTATTCGCTCTCGAATTAATAGCCACATCAAAACGAAAGCAGTGTGCTTATTCGAGCATATGGGTTTAACATTAAGCGAAGCAATTCGCATTTTCCTCTATCAATCCGTAGCTGAAAAACGTATCCCGTTTGAAATTAATATACCGAATGCTGATACTTGTGAAGCCCTGGAAGAAATTAAATGCGGTAAAAATTTAGAAAAAATTAGTATCCATCAATTAAAAAAAGACTGGAAAGATGCGTGCGTGAAATAATTCGAGGTACAAAGTTCAAACGAGATTATAAAAAAATAGCTGCTTCTGGTCGTTATTCAGCTAGTGATTTTTTGTCAGTTGTTAAGTTACTAGCGCAAGATAAAATTTTACCAGCAAAATATCGGGATCACGCCTTATGTGGAGAATGGATCGGCTACAGAGAGTGCCATATCAAACCAGATTGGTTATTGATATATGCAAAATCAAACAGTAACAAAGAATTAATCCTGATTAGAACAGGTTCACACAGCGAGTTGTTTTCATAACACCTGTTAAAACCGTCTATAATTGTATTTGAACATGCTAAACTTATTCAAGCAACGCACACTTTTTTTACGGTAATAGCAATTAAAAATACTTAAACCATAATACAATACCGCCGGTTTTGAAGACCGGTACTATGGAGGACAATTCATTTTTTTATTGTTAATATTCAAAACAATTTCTAATTCTTTTCCTGAAGCGCCTACAAAATCAACTGCTATAAAATTAGGCCACTTATGAAATTGCTTAAAACAACCGCATACTCGAGTGTGCATATTCTCATACTCATTAATTGATCCCATAAAAGATCCAGTGAGATACGGAAACTTGTCGTCAATATTTACACCATAAGATCCGGCATTTATTGTAAGTGGATAAAAATGGTTCATAACAAATAAATCCGGTGCCGGCTTAGCGTGCGGATTAGCTCTTTTATCGTACCGCATTTCACAATTCGGAGATCGTATAAGATTATAATCTGTTTCCATATATTCATTTGTAAACATAATATTTGGTCCAGTATCTCCTGCATTATCGCTAAAAACTACCAACCTTTCGTTTGTTTTTCGCATATATCCAAGGGTTGGCCAATTTTTTCCACCGCCTAAATTGAATAAATATGACTTAAGTCCAGCATTATTTATCATGTTTATGAGTTTACTATAATCACCCACATAACTTTCAAAATGAATAGTAATGATATCGTTATGATGATTATCTAGCCACCTTTTTATAGTGTCTAAAAAAGGTAACGGAGGCTGCTTAAATAAAATATTTTCGTGTGCAATAATAATATTTTTGTTATCGTCTAAGTGCAAATCAACCATGAAACTTCTGACGCCAAAATCTAATTGCTGCTCAATTGTTAAAATCTGATTTGGAAGAACATTTAGAGAAAGCATTGCACCAACAGTTGATTGAGTTGGAATAGGATGTGCGAAAGAATTATGAGACGTAAGCCAACAAACGTCGTTATAAGAATCACTATCTTTGTAAATATCAGATGATCTATACCAATACAAAAATGCACTTATTGCAAATGCTGCTACTGCTCCGACAATAGCTAAGCAACAAAAAGTAACTCCCCCTCCAATTTTTTTTAGTGGTTTTATCACGGGCGTTTACTATTATTACTTTTCTATCTGTACTTTTTTGCTTATTACACTGAAAAAATCTTTTAGAAAAGATTTATCTTTGTTGCTTTCAATTATTTTTTGTTCATTTTCCTGGTAATATTCTAACAACTGCCTAGCATATTTCGCTATCGGACAACTTGAGCTATTTAGATCTTCTTGCGGAGATACAGCTACTGCTGCTACAGCCTTAACTATTTCTTTAAAGTTAGGACTTTCTATCCTATCTAACAACATGGCAAACTCCTCCCTCGAGGGTATGTTACTATTGCCATATACACCTTTGAATTCACAATAATCTCCAGAATAATTAGCAAATGATAGCGTGCTAAACAAAAATAAAAATAATGCAAAAATAGACTTTTCGCACTATGTGCTTTTTGGCTCATCAACTTGATACTAAATATAAATTTAACAAAATTAAATTTTTAACGTTTTTCAGCATAGCACATGTATGTGCCATGAGTAGCACACATATAGCACACGTGCCATGGAGGGTTAAAAATTCATATTTCAAGCCTTCATAAGCGGCACATGTGCCAAATATGTGCCATCGCACAGCACATTTATGGCACAACATTGGATCACGATGTGCCATATTTGGCACACGAAAACAATTCTAGTATTTTGCTGAAAGGTATTTTTTTCGTACAGATTCAACCCCATTCTTCCAATTAAACCTCCTAAAACGCATTTAAAACGGTTTTACGGCTAGTTTTGGCCTGAAGCCCCCCTACCCTAGGCTTATTTGCTTTTCTCTTCTTGTGCGCGCTTTATGCGCACATAAGCGCCTGAACGATACATCACGAATAGTATTCCTAACTACCAAGCGCGTAACGCGAGTGAGCGTAGCGAACGAGGCCACAATACAAGGTGCTGTGTAGGCTCTTAAGCTTGTAAGCAGTAATAGCTTTAACGCCTCACAAAACTTTTGCTTTCTATAGACTGTTTTTAGTTTTTAAAATTTTAAAATAAATGCGAGTGAAGCGAGCAAACTTATGCTGTTTTGGTTTTTGTTTTTTTTAGCATGTAGTTGCTATTTATATTTCGTATTGTTTTTTCTGTTAATAGTTGGTAGTTGGGTGATCGGTAAGGTAAGAGTATTGTGTTGGTATCCCAAATCCTTTTTAAAATCTTTTTAAACTCTTTTAAAGCTTTTTCGGCGTGTTTTTTCTATTTTTAATCAATTAGTTACAGCACTAACTATCACGTTTTCACTGTTAACTATCACGTTTTCACTGTTAACTATCACGTTTTCACTGTTAACTATCACGCCTTCACTGTGACCTATCACTTGACTTGAACAGCGTGATTACAGTAATATATATCACTCAATATGAATAACGTGATAAAAACAATAGAAAATATATGGAAAATGAAATCGTCATTCAATCTAACAAACTAGTTGAAGCACATTACAAACAACAATACACAGTTCAAGAACAACGAATGGTCTTGTGGGTTATCAGTGAAATCAATAAAGAAGATTATTATGCCAGGAAGGAAAAGCAAAAATATAAATATAAAGAAATAATGATATCAGCACAGAAATATGCGGAATTAATGGATATTACAGTTGACGATGTTTACAAAAGAGCAAAAGAGATCGGCGATAACTTAATGCAAAAAGTTCTTACGATAAACACTGCTGATGGCGGATGGAAAATGTTTCATTGGATGGAAACTATGGAATACATTAAAACCACTGCAACTATAAGGGTTTTAATTTCTCCGGCAATAATCCCATATATTATCGAACTCAAAGAAAAATTTACGCAATTTAGGTTAGAAAATATTTTATATTTAAGATCAACTCATGCAATAAAACTATACCAAATTCTTGCTCAATATAAAACAACAAAAAAAAGGGATATAACAATTGATGAATTAAAGAATATGCTTGGTATTAATGAAGAAAAATCATACAAACAATTTGGTCATATAAAAGAAAGAATCCTTGAAATTTCTCAACGAGAAATAAACGAAAAAACTGATTTAATAATTAGTTACGCATTAGTGAAACAAAGCAGAAAAGTTGTAGCTATAAAATTTAAAATTACTCAAAAACCAAATCAAGAAACGCAAGCTAAAAAAGAATTTGAAAAATACATTTTACAGTTACCAGAAGGAAATAGTTTAA
>DYQJ01000133.1 GCA_020719345.1 Draconibacterium orientale
GAAGGAGACGACTACTGGACTGACCCGCTAAAACTCCAAAAACAAGTGGATTTCTTGGAGAAAAACCCAGAATTTGCAATCTGTCATCATAATGTTAAAGTTATTAATCAAGACGATAGCAGTGTTTCGCATCTCTCTAATCCTAATCAAAAGCATGAAACTAATATTATAGATTTATGCTATAAAAATTATATATATACACAATCTTCTGTTTTTAGAAACTGTGTATTTCCGTTACCTAAATGGTTTGAAAAATTGGAAATCGGCGATTATCCACTTTTTATGCTGATAGCACAACAAGGAAAAATAAAATTCTTAGACGAAGTGATGGCAGTTTATAGAATAAACACGCAAGGAATCTGGTCTACAAAACAAGCCGAAGAAAAACAACTGAAGTGGATAGAAATGTTAAATTATTTAATCCGACATTTTGAAAATCCGGAAATTAAAAATCTGTTAATTAAAAGTCAACTTAGCTACGTCACAACGGTTTTAGGTAACAATCCGAATGCAAATTTTAAAACTTTTCCGCAAGGATTTATACATTTATATAATGATTTTGGAAATTTAGAATACAAATATGAAGTGCTAAAAAATAAATACGACCGATTAAATAATTTTCTCCCTATAAAAATATTGAAACGCATAAAAAAAGTATTGAAAAACAAATAGATATGCAAAATAACGAACAAAAAAATATTATGGTCTCGGTGTTGTCTTTATCTTACAATCACCAAAAATATATAGCCGAATGTATAGAAGGAGTATTACTTCAAAAAACAAATTTTCAAATAGAAATGATAATTCCGGAGGATTGCAGTACAGATGACACCCGCAAAATAATACAAGATTATCAAAATAAATTTCCGGACATCATAAAACCTATATATCGCCAGAAAAATATGGGGTATTTTCCCAATTTTATTGATGCCTATAAAACCTGCAAAGGCAAATGTATCGCTATATGCGAGGGCGATGACTATTGGATAAGTCCCGATAAATTGCAACTCCAAGTAGATTTTTTAGAAAAAAATCAAGACTATGTAATTTCTTTTCACAATGCGTATGTTAAAAACGAAATAAACAATACTCCGATACAAATATATGAACATTCCAATGCCGAAACCACGACACAAGAAGAATTAGCACAAGGACGAACTTTTTTTAGTGTATCTGCGCTTTTTAGAAATAATATAATAAAAGATTTTCCTCTCTGGTACTCACAAATGCCTACAAATGATTATCCGTTATATCTTTTACTTACTCAATATGGTAAAATAAATTATATTCACAAAGCGATGGCTGTTTATAGAGTTAATAATCAGGGACTATGGAGTGGCGAAAATAATTTGATTGTCCGTATTAATTGGCTAAAAGCTCTGAATGTTTTAATTAATAATCATGAAGGACAAATACAAAAAAACTTAATTCATCAGCAGAACTTACTATTAAACAATTTATTAGATGTTATTAAGGATTTTAATACCGAACATAAAAATCTTAAAAATCTTAATACGCAATACTCAAATTCTTACAGCTATAGATTAGGGAATTTATTATTAAAACCTTTTTCTTTTTTCAAAAAACTGATAAAATAAAAAAAGCGGCTTGCTTTTGGTGTCATAAACTTTCATATCTTTCATTGCTATGTGGCTTAATTTTTTTTTACAGCGTAGTAATCAAAGAGATGAAAGTTTGGTATATTTTTTCAACACCCAACCACATGTATAGTTTTATTATCAATAGTTTCGGTTGTCCACGTTATTTTTTTGTTCCATGCTATATTTTTTCGTCTGTCGAAAATCACGAGCCATCCTAATTTTTCGTTGAGCGTGTCCATGTATGTTGCGAGTTGTTGTAACCCCTCTTTTCTTGTTTTTGCGCCGTAATATAATTTTATCTCTATCGGATATTTTATGTTTTCGTATATTACACAGATGTCCATGCGCATGCGTCCGAGTGCATATTCGCGTAAAATTGTGCCTCCTCCATTTATTACTCTTTGCAAAAATGCTTGCAAAATCAAATGCGGCGCCGCTTCGGTATAATAAATTTGTTGTATCCATATTTGGCTGTTCTCTCGCCAAAATTCTTGAAATCGTTGTAATAAACCGTTCATATCTATTTTATTATCAACTATCCAAATAGGTTTAAAATGCGACTGCAACATAAATTGTGTGCTGTAATTCAGTGACCTGATTATTACTTCTTGATATATTCTGTTTGCCGGTTTTAGTTCGCCGTCAGTTATGTTTATCAAACCCAAATCCAGACAATACAAAGCATCGTCATTAGCAAAATCAAATACAATGTTTTCGCCCAGAATGACTGACTGCATTATACGCATAACTCGTTCATCTTTAAGCCGTTCTATCAAACTATCTATATGCACATCTCTACGGATAATAATATTTTTCACTGCCTCTTCCACCAAGTCTGCGGTAATAGACTTTGTATAATCATTTTTTAAAAGTTCTACCACACATTCGCGAGCTATAGCATTTACTAACCATGGCTGTCCCGAAGTGAAATAAAATACTTTTTCTATTGCCGACAGTTCAAATATTTGTCCGGTTTCTTCGGTATGCTGATTGTATAAATCAATAATATTTTCATGCGAGAAGTTCTTGATAGTTAGAGATTTAGTAATAATATTAAACGGACTTACCGACCCTGTTGTTGCCGTTGTACGATAGCGCGATTTGTATTCTCGTAGGTTTCGCATCCCGATAAGCGAAATACTTTGGGGAAAAGGTTGCTGTTCGCGCTCTATATATCCGTTTCGTAGTTGTCGCAAAAAACATATTAAAGTGCCTTCGCTTAGTCCATCGGCTTCGTCAAAAAAAATGATAAGTGGCTTATCTAATATTTCACAATATTCGGATAAAGATTTACTAATCATTATATTAATATCTTCTTTTTTATTCTCTAAAAAAACTTCTGTAGAAGGTAGTTTGTAAGTATTTACCGCCATTCTAATACACGCCAAAATAGCCGGTATTCCACGTTCGGGTTCGGGAAAAGGTTGTGCCGTTTCAAGCGAACAGTATAAAGCATAATAATTTTCTGCTTTATTTATTTGTTTTGTAAGCTGTTGCACTGTCGTAGTTTTACCTGTTTGTCGTGCTGCATGAAGTACAAAATAAATACCGGAGTCCACCAGGTCTTGTATTTCTTTATATTTTTCTTGGAAATGCAACATATAATGTTGACTTTGAATACAAGGTCCTGCTACGTTAAAATGTTTTTTCATGATTCGTTATAATATTACAAATTCGTTGAATATCAGCATTTTCTAATTCAGCATATAGCGGTAAACATAACACTTGTTCAGTTATTTTTGTTGCAATCGGTAGATTATCTTTGGATGCTGTAGGTAATTCTTTGTAGG
Organism: Draconibacterium orientale; assembly: GCA_020719345.1. Classification (GTDB taxonomy): domain Bacteria; phylum Bacteroidota; class Bacteroidia; order Bacteroidales; family DYQJ01; genus DYQJ01. The sequence continues at coordinate 3,392 of DYQJ01000133.1, forward strand.
CATTGAATTGACTAATTAGCGGATAGAAATATCTGCGCGCAAATATATTATTTTGTTTTTACTGTTTCATCTACAAATCCGAAGTTTTTAAGATAATCTATTCGGGTTTTTAATTTTTCGTCTTTGGTTATTATTGCACCTCCTTCTACGGTATTAAAAGTTTTAGTAGCGTGAAAGCTAAGAATTGAGAGGTCACCATAATTTAATATACTTTCGTTGTTTTTTTCTACTCCGAATGCGTGTGCAGCATCATAAATTATTTTAAGTCCGTAAATATCAGCTATTTTTTGTATTTTTTCGTTGTCGCAAGGAGTTCCATAGACATGTACAGGCATGATAGCAGTAGTTTTTGGCGTAATCAGAGTCTCTATTTTATCGGGATTTATATTGCAGTCGTGTTGATTTATATCACAAAAAATAGGTTTTATTCCGTTCCAATGCAGCGCGTGCGTTGTTGCTACAAAGCTGTATGGAGTTGTAATAACTTCTCCGGTGATTCTTAGTGCTTGTAGCGCGGTTATCAAAGCCAATGTTCCATTAGAAAAAAGCGAGATATTTGGTACTCTCAAAAATTCGCACAATTCTTTTTCAAATTGTTTATGAAAATTTCCATTGTTGGCAATAATCTTACTTTCCCAAATTTGTTTTAGTAATTCTGTATATTCTTCTAAATCAGGTAGCGATGGTTGAGTTACATATATTTTATTCATTTGTCTTCTTTTTGCGCAAATATATATATTTTTTTATTATTATCTTAAATTTAAGAATTATTTTTTTGTTTCAAAAAGATTAATTACTTTTGAAAATTACATAGAAAATAGAAATATATCAAAAAATAATTTTATGTCATAGAATTATGTCCACACCTTTTATATATACCCACGTAGTCGCTGCCATTATATATCAAGATTCTAAAGTGTTGATATGCAAACGAAATCTCGACAAGAAAAATGCAGATAAGTGGGAATTTCCGGGCGGCAAAATAGAATTTGACGAGAGTGAAGAACAGGCATTAGCACGCGAGATACAAGAAGAATTAAACATAGAAATAAAAATAGGCGCGAAATTTTGTAGCAATCAATTTGAATATAAAGGAACAGTTTGTTATTTGCATTCATATATATGCGAGTTTCTGGGAGGCGAGATTATGTTAGTTGACCATTCGGAGTGCAAATGGGTAAGTGTCTCCGAGCTTAGTGAGTACGACTTTACGCCGGCAGATTTGGAATTAGTTTTAAAACTTTTGCATCTATGTTTATAAGAAAATTAATTTTGTGTGGACTAATATTTTCTTATTTAGCTGCTTGCAATTCAAGTGACCGTATTATAATATCATCGGTACAAAAATCGGACAAATCGGTTACATCTTTAAGAGCAACATATTCTAAATTGGATAGTATATTTATGCTCTTAGTAAAAAAACACGATTTTAACGGCTCTCTCCTTGTGGCAAAAAATCAGAAGATATTATATCAAAAGTACTTCGGATATTCTGTCTTTGAAAAAAAGGATAGTCTGAATGCTGCTTCTTTATTTCAACTTGCATCTATTAGCAAGCCAATAACTGCACTTGCTATCATAAAATTGAAGTTGTCCGGCAAATTGAGTTATTCGGATAACATTAAAAAATACATTCCGACTTTTCCTTACGACAATATAACAATAAACGATTTATTAAATCATCGTTCCGGATTGCCTAACTATATAAAAATGGAGTATCAGACTGACCTCTACGACAAGATGTGTAACCAAAATTTACTCCAGTATTTTATTGATTATCAACCTGCGTTGAATTTTGAGCCAAACACTGATTTTCAATATTCTAATACTAATTATGCGCTGTTAATCTCACTGATAGAAATAATTTCTTCTCAAAAGATAGAGACATTTTTAGAAGAAAATATTTTTGCTTCTGCCCGGATGCACTACACATTTTTATACAAAACCTCGTCTTTGTTAAATACTCAGGGATATTACAGTAAGTGGAAAGAAGCCCCTAAAAATCAATTTGATATAGTTTATGGCGACAAAGCTGTATATTCAAATATCAGTGATTTGTACCATCTTGACTCGGCATTGTACCAAAACAGCTTTATCGGAGCCGAGGAGATAATCAATATATTTACTACCACGTCTTTCAAAGAGTACAAATTTGGCTGGTTTGTCTTAAATATTGAAAACTATGGTAAAATTTTATATCATACCGGACATTGGAGCGGGTACAATGGTCTTTTTTTGCGAGATATTAATAATTGCAATACTATAATAATGCTTTGCAACGTTACTAATGACAACATTTATGATTATGTAGTTGATATTTTGAATATCATAGAAAATAATAGATTAAAGACGAGTATTAAATTTTACTAATTTTTGGCAAAAAAGTTGTTATAAGTATAAATAAAATAATTTCGTGAAAAAAAGACTTTGCATAATTTTTATATTTTTATTATCTGTAATCGTAACGGAAAAAATACATGCGCAATTACTTGTAAGAGAAATTGTTACTAATGTGTATTTTTCTCCGTTCATTACGATAGGGTACACTTTCAATACCGGTATAAATTACGGGTTGGATTTTACTTTCGGACTCATCAAAGTAAGAAACAAGCGACCAGAGATAAATGCTGCACTTTCGCTGCAATATTATTTTGTTAATTATGAAAAAAACCAGCATATCATAAAGACCGTAAACATAGTCATAGAAAGTGAAAATTACCGTTTAGGTTTTGGAGCCGGCGAAATAAAAAAAAGTTGGGGATTTAATAATAGAAATGTCACGCGTGCATTCGGAAGAAGCTTAGATTTTGGACTCTCCGGATTTAGCACACAAGTACCATGGCTCGGAGTAAAAGAATTTCTACCCAAAAAGGGAACATGGGAATGGTGCAAAAACAAAAATTATATCTCCATGTACACCTATTTTCGCCAAGACCCTATTTACCTGTTTTCTCAATAATTTTTTGTGATGAACAAATATTTACTCATACTTTTATTCGTGTTGGCAAATAATATTAATGTCTTTTCTCAAAAAGATTATACTCAACTGTTTTACGAAGCATTTATCAATTCGGATATGATAACTTGGAAAAATCTTATTGATGAAATGCAACTTAATCAGCAGTTTAGAACTAATTATTCGGAGTTGGACAAAGAACTTTTGATAGCGCAGTACGGATACATCGCTTATTGCATCGGCACTGACAACCGCGAGGAAGCAGAAAAATATATACAAATAGCCAAAAATAATTTCCAGAAGATAATTGTGGATAACGAGCATGCCGATTTTTATGCCATTATTTCTACTATTTATGGCTTTGAAATGTATCTATCTCAATTTAAGGCAGTTTACTTGTTGTATAAGATTTTTGAATATCAAAATAAAGCTTTGCAAAACGAGAATTCCATTTTTGTGATGGTAGAACGAGCAAATCTCCTCTTTTTCACACCCAATTTATTAGGCGGTAATCAAACCGAAGCAATTATTTTATACGAAAAAGCAGCATCTACTTACAAAGAAGACTCGCTGTATGTAAACTCGTGGTATTATTTGAATTTACTAAGACATCTGGCACAGATATATGAAAAAAATGAAGACTACGACAAGGCACAAAATTTATACAAATACATTATAGAACGTGAACCAAATTTCAAATGGGTAAACAACGAGTTATACCCGGCTTTCCTAAAAAAGATAAATCATTAATTTATTGTTTATTTTCTTTTTCTTCTTTAACTACTTGTATGATTTTATCAATCCAAGATTTAAAACGTGGACTTTTTTGCAAAATACTATCAATACCTGCCAATTCTGCTATATCCACACCAAGAGATGCTTTATTATATTTTTGGTTGTTGTTGTTATAAATTTTTATCAAACGTTTTGATGGCGCACCTTGCGGTGTGCAATTAATGTCTTCTATATTTGGAATTTCAGCACAAATTGCAATTATTTCATTTCTAATTTCCTTTTTTTCCAATTCAAAACCTTTTTCTGGATTTGCAAACAGCAATGTTTCCATTTCATGACGCACAATATTTGGAATAAAAAAGCGATATTCTTTTATCGAATTTACTGCGTTTGTCAAACTTTGTTCCATGCAGAAAATTCGTTTTTCAATATCTAATTCCTTAATACAATTTGTATAATTTGGCAATTTTTTCTCACTGTTTATTCCGTAGTGGTCAATCATTGTAGTGATTATAGGTTCATTTTCATTATAAAGTAATGGTTTTATTGTCTTTTTGAAATGTTCAATATTATTAACACCATGACCTCCTCCTTTCATTGTTATCATTAAACCTTGAATATGAGTGTTTAACCCTTTTGAAATAAAATATGGTTTTAGTATTCTATTAACAAATTCTAGTTCTGTTTCACCCTCAACTATGATATACAAATGTTTCATGGTCTTCCTCCTATCACATTTTTATTCCATAATTCGCCAATACTATATTCTTGTATCCAATCCTTTAAGTTTTCACTGTTTTGTGGATTAAAAATAGATTGATTGTCTTTTCTATCAACGGTAATAATATTTTCCGGTTCAAAGTTATCAATAAAATTTACAGATTGAGTCGAAATTATTATTTGGCTTTGTGCCGAGGCTTGTATAATTAAACCTGCTAATTTACTGATTGCAAAAGGATGTAAACCAAGTTCTGGCTCGTCAATGATAATTGTTTTGGGCATATTGGGTTGCAAGAGTAAACTTGCCAATGCCATAAAACGCAAAGTTCCATCAGATAAGTGCATTGCATTCAAGTACATATCAGAATTTCGTTCTTTCCATTCTAATCTAATTTGGTCTTCTTTTATTCTGTCGGGTTTAAGTTTAAAACATTCAAAAAAAGGTGCAACTGACCTAATTGCCATTTCAATTTTTTTAAATTCGTTGGGATATTTTTTTTGTAAAAGATATAAATATGCTGCTAAGTTCCCTGCATCGTTTCGTAAATATTCATTATCATTGATATTACATTTTTGCTTTATTTTTGCACTATTACTTGTGTCATGAAAATGAAATATTTTAAAAGATTTCATATATGCTTTTACAAATTTATATTTTCCAAATTTTTGATTTATAAGAATACTTTCGTTATATCCATTTCCTAATTCTTTATTGTCCCAAATCCCCAAATCAGTTTTAAATTGTGTCCCTTCCGTTTCAAAATATAAATTTCCTTCTTTATTGGGGCTTAATTTAAAATAATATCTATTAATATCATCAAACTCTATTTCGCTATATAAAAAATCTGATTGTTTTAAACCAAAATATAAAATATTTTCTGCTCCAGCATAATCTGCAATATAATTTTGGAAATTTCTGTGATATAAATTATCCAATAATTTAAAAAAACTTATAAAATTACTTTTTCCAACTCCGTTAGCACCAATTAAAATATTTATTTGATTAAGAGGTAATTTTAATTTACGAATAGTTTTAAAATTTTCTATATGTATTTTGTTTATCATTTTATACCATTTAAGATTCTTGGCAAAATAAAAGTAAATCAATAAAAAAAAGGAAATGTAATTTTTTTCGGTGATAATATCTGTCCTAATTTACATGAAAATATTAAACCATATAAGGCATATAAGTATATATAAGGATTATATGTGCTTATATGTCTTATATGGTTCAAAAAATTTAGCCCTTAAAAATTTACACTACCAAAATTTTCTTTTTCTTTGATTCCTCTCATATCTTTGTAGTTAATAATTGAACGAGTATTTTTATTTTATTGTTCTGCCCGGATATACTTTTAGCGATTCTTCTATTACTTTGACTGCATTTTTCAGGTCGTCAATTTTTAGGACGTATGCTATTCGTGCTTGATTTACGCCGAGTCCTTTTGTAGAGTAGAAACCTGCGGCAGGTGCGAGCATAACAGTCTGATTATTATAATGATATTCTTCTAATAGCCATTGACAGTATTCTTCTGCATTTTCTACCGGCAAGCTGATAATAGTGTAAAAAGCTCCTTTTGGCATCGGACAAAATACTCCTTCTATTTTATTTAGTGCTTCTACTACATAGTCGCGGCGGGCTATATATTCATTATAAACCTCTTCAAAATACGATTTCGGGGTATTTAGTGATGCTTCGCCGGCTATTTGTCCTAACAAAGGCGGACTGAGTCGTGCTTGTGCATATTTCATAGCCGAGCTTAGCAGCTCTTTATTTTTTGTGACAAAACAACCTATGCGCGTACCACACTCGCTGTAGCGTTTAGAAGTGGAATCAATTAATACGGCATTTTGTTGCATTCCTTCTAATTGCATAACTGACAGATGTTTATGTCCATCATAACAAAACTCACGGTACACTTCGTCGGCGATAATAAATAGGTTGTATTTCAAGGCGAGGTCGCGAATTTTATACAATTCTTCTTGCGAATAAAGTGCGCCGGTAGGATTACTCGGATTACAAACTAATATGGCTTTTGTGCGGTCTGTTATTTTCTTTTCAAATTCGGCTACTTCCGGCAATGCAAACCCATTTTTTATATCAGAGGTGATAGGAACGACTTTGACTTCGGAAAGCAAGGCAAAGCTGTTATAATTAGTGTAAAAAGGTTCCGGAATAATTATTTCGTCTCCTTTGTTCATTGTTGTCATCAGCGCGAAGACCAGCGCTTCTGAACCGCCGGTGGTGACAATAATTTCGTCATAATTGACATCTATTCCGATGGATTGATAATATTGGGCGAGTCCGCGTCTGTATGACTCTAAACCTGCCGAGTGACTATACTCTATGACCTTTTCGTCATATTGACGGATAGCATTTAAGGCGACCTCTGGTGTCTTAATATCCGGTTGACCTATGTTCAGATGGTAAACAATGCGTCCCTTCTTTTTTGCTTCCTCTGCATACGGAACTAATTTTCTTATAGGAGATGGTGGCATCATTTTGCCACGTTCAGAAATATTTGGCATAATTAATTCTTTTAAATTATTATTTATTATTATTGTGCAAAGTAAAACATTTTTTCTTTTATAAAAAATGATTTTTAACAGATTT
>DYQJ01000358.1 GCA_020719345.1 Draconibacterium orientale
GTTAGTTTTTGTAACGCAAAAAAAGTGAAAAAAATTGTGTAAAAAGAGTTAAATTACTGAAAAAAATAAATATCATGAAAATAAAATTATTTACTGTTCCGGTGACTAATGTTGCCGATTTCAATGATGAGTTGAATAGTTTTTTGTCTAACAATAAAATAGTAGAACTGGAGAAGCAGTTAATTCAAACCAGTACGGGTGCTTATTGGTGTTTTTTTATTAATTACATAGAGCATCTGTCTGTTAGAAACATGTATGATAAGTCAGTAAAAGTAGATTACAAAAATGTATTGTCCGTAGAAGAGTTTAAGACCTTTGATCGTTTGCGCGTGATTCGTCTTCAAATATCACAGGCAGATAACGTTTCTGCTTTTGTAGTAGCTACCGATGCCGAATTGGCGGAGGTAGCCAAGCTAGCGAAGATAGATTTGGCTTCACTACAGAAGGTCAAAGGTTTTGGCGTAGAAAAGATAAAAAAATATGGGAAGCGTATTCTTGAGGGATTAGAAAATATGAAAAAAGATGATTCTGTTCCAAATAAGAAATCGGGAGAATAATGAAACGTAAAGGGAATTTAATAGGCGATATAGTGGATTTGAATAATTTATATGAGGCGTATTATAAAAGTGCTAAGGGTAAACATTTTGATGTAAATGTAATATCTTATCAGGCTAATTTATATCAAAATTTGTGTTTACTTAGCAAGCAAATATTAAGTGGCTCGGTAGACATTGGTCATTATCATTATTTCACTATTTACGAGCCGAAGGAGCGTTTGATATGCGCTGCATCGTTTCCTGAGCGTGTTTTGCATCATGCCATAATGAATGTTTGTCACCCTATTTTTGATAATTATCAAATAGAAGACAGCTATGCCACTCGTGTGGGAAAAGGACAATACAAAGCCATAGAAAGAGTTAAACAGTATACAGACAACAATATATATTTTGCTAAACTTGATGTCCGCAAATATTTTGATAGTGTTAACCACGACATACTTAAAAAATTATTACGACGGAGAATTAAAGATAAACAGTTATTAGAAATTTTTGACAAAATAATAGATAGTTATAGTGTCCAAACTTTTCCAAAGTTAGAAACTTTGGAAAAATTAAATCAAGTAGAACCCAAAACAGGCATTCCCATAGGAAATTTAACGAGTCAATATTTTGCTAATTACTATCTTGCGTATGCTGACCGTTATGCAAAGCAAACATTAAAAATACAATCTTATGTTCGTTACATGGACGACATCGTTATTTGTGAGAATGATAAATTATTGTTGAAAAAAAATGTCTTATTGTTGGAGGAGTATATGAAAAAAGAATTATCTTTGTCTTTGAAACCAAAAATACTAAATAGTATAAACAATGGGATACCTTTTTTAGGATATCGTATTTTTAAAACAAAGATATTACTTTTACAAAAAAGCAAGCAACGTTTTGCATGTAAATTAAAGTGTTATTATCACAACTTGAATACGGGCAAATGGAGTCAACAAGAGTTTCAATTACATGCACTCCCTTTGTTTGCTTTTACACAAAAATCTAATTCACAAGGTCTTAGACGAAGACTTTTGATAAAATTAGAGGGGAATAATCAAGGCTTCGAATCGCGTGAATCGTGGTGGCAGTTGGAACAATAATGCTAACAATTGTCGGGTTGCTAATCGCAACAACAACACCCCTGATAATTATAACAACAATCTTGGGTTTCGAGTGGTTCGTTCTTATTAGCTCAAAAACACAGCGGGATAGCTATTTATGAACAGATTATTGTCCTGATTTTTTTATAAAAATCAAATATTTAATTAAGAACTTTTGACGTAGTAATTTTTACAATGAAAAGTCAAAAGTTTTTTTCAATTGAACCACAAACCCTGCCAGCTGGACTGTTAAGTTAGCCAAAAAAGTTCATTCTTTTTTAGAATAAAAAAAGCGAAAAAAACTTTCAAATAGTAGAAGACTTTTGAAATGGTTGAGTCGTTTGAATTGTAATATATTAACCACTTCAAAAGTCTTCGACTATTTGAAGGGTAAGGTATAAAACTAAGAAGTTTAGATTTGACAACTTTTAAAAAGTTGTTGTGTGCAATAAAGTTATGTCAGAAAAAATGAATTAAAGTTATGTC
>DYQJ01000359.1 GCA_020719345.1 Draconibacterium orientale
ATTTTGGCAAGATGAATTTACAGGTTAAGAAAGCCCGTCGAGGAATTCAAAACGATGATTTGAAAAGTGGAGGTGGTCAGCAAGTTGAGTAAATACCATCTTAATTCTTTTTCTAAGAGTCCAAATTGAAACTTGTGTTTTAAATTATTTTTCTAAGTACATGACAAAAAATCACAACTAGCTTAGGAACAAATACATATGTTAATAACTTGATGATAAGTTATTTGCAAGAATGTCATATAAAATTCTGACATTCAGTATATTAGACGAATACAACCACATATGACGTCTAACGAAAAGAATGCCAGAATCGAGAGTAAAAGTACAGAATTAACATCAATATTAGAAACAGTTTTAAGAAATAAGATGAACATAGCCCGAATCAAGTTTCTCGGGTTGTTTATAGTAGCATTATGTAAGGTTCAAACAGTTTGTTTTGAGAAACTAGCATCAGGTTTTGAGGCAAATGTAAAAAGGACATCATCATTACGGCGAATACAACGTTTTATGGCCGAATATATATTAGATGGTGATATTGTAGCACAGCTAATATTTTCTTTATTGCCTCACAACCCACCATACATTATTGCCATAGACAGAACGAATTGGAAATTTGGCAGCACCAATATCAATGCGTTGGTAATATCAATTATATACGATGGTGTTTCGTTTCCAATACTCTTTAAATTGATGGATAAAAGGGGCAATTCTAATACAAAGGATAGAATAGATATTATGGAAAGGTATATCCGATTATTTGGTAAGAATACCATACAATGCCTTGTTGCTGATCGTGAGTTCGTGGGCGAAAAATGGATGGAATATCTTAACGAAAACAACATAAAATATTATTTACGTATCAGAGAGAATTTTTGGGTAGACGATCCAAGAACGGGTAACCAGATAAAAGCATGTCATTTATTTAACAGTGTAAAGCTAAATGAATGCATTGCTTTGCGAAAAATATATTCCCTAAAACAACAGTTATGCTATCTCTCAGCATCAAAAATAAAGAACAAGCAGGGTAAGCCAGAACTCCAGATTATAGTCTCATTTAATGAACCTCAAAATGCACAAGAGATATACAAAGAACGATGGCAAATAGAAACAGCTTTTAGAGCATTAAAAACAAGCGGATTCAATATAGAAGACACCCACTTAAACGACCTTGACCGTATTGAAAAACTTTTCTCAATTGTAATAATTGCTTTTACATGGGCTTTTTTGGTCGGGATATATCTGCACGAAAATGTTAAACCAATAAGAATGTTAAAACATGGACGTCGTGCGCAGAGTTTCGTTAAATATGGCCTTAATTACATATCCTCAGTGCTTTTAAATCCTCTTTTTCAAGATGATATAAATATTTGTAAATTTTTGTCATGTACTTAGCTACCTTTTACAAATCATTAAATAGTCGATCCTTAAAAAAGCATTTTCAAGCAGCAAGGTTTAAAATATTTTGCGGATAGAAGATTCGTAAAATGAAACAAAAAAACTTTTTCTTAAGTTTTTCCATGAATTTCTTTAAATTCCATGCTGTTGCAGCCATATAAGCATTGATTTGTATACCTTTTTCTCCCAATAGATAATTTTGAGCCATACGGTAATCTGTTTTTAGATGTCCGATAATAGGTTCAATGCCTGCTCTTGCTCTAAATTTTTTGCGTTTTTGTTGTTTTTGATATCCAGTATCGCTATTCTTAGGTTTGCCAGGTATTAAAATTTTTACTCCTTTTATTTCTGATTTTCCTTTACCTCCTCGGTCATACGCCAGTTCCTGTGGCAGTTTTAAATTATTGTCTTCCATTTGTGTTAATAATGGTTCAATGGTATGCCCATCGAAAACATTTTCCAAAAAAGCTTTTATTGCTGTTATAATTTTAAATCCTTTTTTACCAGTAGTGATTAATCCCGTTTTGTTTCCAAATTCATACTGCTTGTGAGGTTTTCCTTTGGCTATACATTTTGTAAAGGGTTTATGAAGACTATAAACTTTATCCTTATCGTTTTTTTGCTGATTTATAGCACGTTTGTATAGTTCAAATTCTTTCTCGTGTCGTTTTTTTTGTTCTTCATTCATTTTACGAGCTAATTCACGTAATTGAATATTTGCTATGGTTTTTAA
>DYQJ01000134.1 GCA_020719345.1 Draconibacterium orientale
GCAGAGTTTCGCAAAGAAAAAAGTGTAAACTACTTTTAAGCGGTTATGAAAGATGTCAAAATAATTAAGGTATAACCGGACCTGGCATTGTATTTTTATCTTCGCACTCGTATATATTTTTTTGTGTGTGGTTGGTTGCAAACCAATTAGCAATAATTTTTTTGTCTTGTTTGATTATGTCCATTGGTGGAGTATTGATAGGATTGTTATATAATAATATAACGCCACTGTTGATTTTAGTTTTATTCAAATTGATATTCATAAGCGGAAATTCTGTTATCCACTGGTGTAAAATTTCAATGTTATTGTTCTTTAAATCACATATTTTTAATGATTTGAGCATTTGAAGTCCGGAGATGTCTTTAATTAAATTATCACTTGCGTATAAGCTTGAAAGCTTATGTAACTCCTTAATACTATCTAAATTAGTTAATTTATTATAGCTAATAACAAAGAGATAGAGTTTTTTCAAATTTATTAACGGCGGTAATTCGGAGATTTCATTTTTTGAGAGCCGCAAAAATTCCATGTCAGCAAGATTCTCTATAGCCGAGATGTCTGATATTTTATTATAAGATAAATATAATGTATTTAATTTTTTCAGATTTCGTATTACAGAAATATCAGTTATAGAATTATATTCCAAGTCGAGATATTTCAAATCGGGAAAATTTGCGAGAAAATCTATTAGCGTCAAATTACAATGATTTAATTTTAAACCGGTTATTTTATCTTTCTCCATAATATAATTAGTTCCGCTAAAAAATATATCTCGTTTGAGACGTAATTTTTTATCAATAATTCTTTGCAGATGACATATCTGACTCGATTTTCTTTTTATAAGATTTAACAAATACATATTGTTTATTTTTTGGTTAAGACAGACTATATTGAGATACTAAGTAAATTATAAATTATAAATTATAAATTATGAATTATGAATTATGAATTATAAATTATAAATTATGAATTATGAATTATGAATTATGAATTATAAATTATAAATTATAAATTAAGAATTATAATTTGGCTTTTACTTGAATATCAAGTAGTTGTAAATTATAAATTCCGAAGTTATTTTTTAAATTTTACTAAAAAAACAAAAAAGCACATTATCGGCACAAAAGTAAAACAAAAAAATTAGAAAAAAAAATATTGATTTTAAATTATAAATTAAGAATTATAAATTATAAATTATAATTCATAATTTATAATTCATAATTTATAATTCATAATTTACTAAACTACTTTTAAGCAGTTATTCAGAGAATACGATGAACTCTTATTTACAATAGACCAACCATTCCGCACTGTTGAGGAGTACCATTTTTGACAATCTTCCCATCGTGCATAATATACATGTAATCAGACAGCTTCACCACTTCGTTAATATCATGACTCACTAATATAGTGGTGGCATTAAAATTCTTATGTGCTAAAATAATTTCATCTTGTAAGATTTTTCGGGTGTCGTAATCCAACGCTGATAGTGGTTCATCTAATAATAATATTTTCGGTTTGCGTGCTAAGGCGCGTGCTACTGCAAGTCGCTGTTGTTGTCCACCGGAGAGCTGATTAGGACGACGCTCGCAAAGTCCTTTCAGATGAAAAATATCTAAAAGCTCGGAGACATAATTTTTCTCCTGATGCGGATACGCATACAAAAGATTCTCTTTTACTGTCATGTTCGGAAACAGCGCATAGTCTTGAAAGACAAAACCTATATTCCGTTTCTGAGGTCGCAGATTAATTTTTTGAGTAGAGTCTAACCACACGTCATCGCCTACTTTAATATATCCGCTATCTACACTTAGCAACCCGGCTATTATTTTTAAGACCGTTGTCTTGCCGGCTCCCGACTTCCCAAATAACGTAACTAATTGATATTTACTTATTTTTAGTTCAACATCTAATATTTCTGTTCCGTTGCTTGTATGAATTTTTTTGGTTACATGCATGTCTATCAAAAGTTCTTCCATGTTGAGTTGTTTTTATTTATACTATGCACCATGACGAGAATAATAAAGCTCAATCCGAATAGAAATAAAGCATAACGGTTAGCTGCCTCAAAATTAAGTGCTTGCACCTCGTCATACACTGCGATAGATGCCACACGAGTTTGTCCTTGTATATTTCCGCCTATCATTAAAATTATTCCAAACTCGCCGAGAGTATGTGCAAAAGTTAAACAGATGCCGGTCAGAATAGCCGATTTAATATTAGGTAATAACACTTTAAATAAAGTAGTCATCGCAGATTTGCCAAGTGTGTAGGACGCTTGTCGTAAAGAATTAGGCAAAGACACAAGCCCGTTGTACAAAGCATTTACCATAAAAGGTAAATTATAGATGATAGAACCTATCAATATTCCGGCAAACGAAAATGCCAGATGCAAATTAAAATATCTTGCCATCATCTCTCCGAGCCAATTTGTTGGACTAAATGCTATTAACAAATAAAAACCTAATACTGACGGCGGTAAAACCAAAGGCATACTTATCAAGGCATGCAAAATACTCTTAAATCTTATTTTGGAATAGACCAGAAAATAAGAAATCGGAACAGAAATAACTAATAAAAAAGCGGTAGTTAGGACCGCTAATTTTATTGACAACCAGATAGTTTCTACAAAAAGAAAATCCATCACTTAGTTTTTATCGCGGCACCTCGATGCTGTCTATTATTTCACGTATTATAGTGCTTGTCAATACTCCCTCCATCTCCTTCTCCGGCGTCAAAATTATGCGATGTCGCAATACCGGATAAGCCATCTCTTTTATATCATCTGGCGTAACGAAGTCACGACCATGAATGGCAGCATACGCCTTACTTGAAATCAGGATGGCAAGAGAAGCACGAGGAGAAGCGCCTATGTACAACGAACTATTAGTCCGCGTCTTAGCAACAATTTGCGCTATGTAACGAATTAATTTGTCCTCAACAATTATCTCGCGAACTCTGTTTTGATACTCGGCTATTTGCTCTACGGTAAAAACTACTGCTATTTGTTCTAATTGGGTTCTCCCTCTATTTTGATGACTTCGCAATATTATCTCGTATTCTTCCTCCACTGTTGGGTAAGTTATTTCTATTTTAAATAAAAATCTATCTAATTGTGCCTCCGGCAAACGATACGTACCTTCTTGTTCAATAGGATTTTGTGTCGCAAAAACAATAAATGGAAGAGACATGGGATATGTTATACCGTCTACTGTTATTTGCCGCTCTTCCATGACCTCAAACAATGCGGCTTGCGTTTTTGCCGGTGAACGATTGATTTCGTCAATAAGAACGATATTTCCAAAAATTGGACCCCGACGAAATTCAAATTTAGATGTATTTACATTGTAAATATTAGTCCCGATAACATCGGAGGGCATCAAATCGGGGGTGAACTGTATGCGCGAGAACTTTGCAGATATCGTCTTTGCTATTAATTTTGCGGTCAACGTCTTCGCTATTCCGGGAACTCCCTCTATCAGAACATGTCCATTAGATAAAATGGCGACTAAAAATTGTTCAATCATTTTGTGTTGTCCTACTATATGTTTAGATATTTCGGTTTTCAAGCTCTCACAGGCGGCGTGTAAGGAACTCAAATCTACTCGGTTTTCAAATTTCTCCATAAATATTATTTTTTAGTTCGTGGCTTTTTTGATAATACTTCGCGAAGGTAAATTTTTTTTTCACAAAAAACTAAAATAAAAAAATATATATACTAAATTTTTTTTTGTTTAAAATAAAATTACTAATTTTGTTTCAATAAATTCATCAATAAAGAAATTTTATGAAATTAAAACTTACTAAGCCACTGGCTTTTTTTGATTTGGAAACCACAGGTATCAACATAGTAACCGACCAGATAGTAGAGATATCTATTTTAAAAATCTCGCCAAACGGAAAAGAAGAAACTAAGACGATGCGAATCAAACCTACTATCCCTATCAGTCCGGAGGCATCACGAGTGACAGGCATATACATAGAAGACCTCGTAGATTGTCCTGCTTTTAAAGAAGTTGCGCATGAAATATCACATTTTATAGAAGGATGCGACCTCGCAGGGTTTAATTCTAACAAGTTTGATGTCCCGATACTCGTAGAAGAATTTTTGCGCGCCGGAGTAGATTTTGACATTTATAAACACAAACTCATAGACGCACAAGTTATTTTTCATAAAATGGAACAACGAACTCTCGGAGCTGCTTACAAGTTTTATTGCAATAAAGATTTGATTGACGCACACTCAGCCGAAGCCGACACGCGTGCTACTTATGAAGTTCTGATGGCACAGATAGAAAAATATACCGAACTTAAAAATGATATTAATGAACTCGCCAAATTTTCTACTCACTCCAATAATGTGGACTTCGCAGGCAGAATTGTTTACAACGACAAAGGTGAAGAAGTGTTTAATTTCGGAAAACATAAAGCCGTAAGTGTAGAAGAAGTACTAAAGAAAGAACCCGGATATTATAATTGGCTCATGAACGCCGATTTTCCGTTGTTCACTAAGAAAGTGCTGACCGCCATAAAACTTAGAATGGCTTTTGCTAATAGTAAAATTATCTAATTTTTATTTCTTTTATTTTACAAATGGTATAAATTTTGCAAAATAAGTAAGAGAATTATAAATTTTTTGTATTAAATTTATAATAAAGTAAATAATAATTGACTAATAATTTTAAATCTTAAAAAAATGGCAACGAAAAAAATATCGTTATTTTTCTTAACAGCAGTTATGTTAATGATAAGTTTCTCTTTTGTGAGAACTAATATGGCTAAGCGTTCTATTACAAAACATTATTCGGAAGCTGAGACTGACGAGTATTATTGGTTTACCGTAAGTGTAAGAATTGATGATAAAACCAACCAATACAAAATTACCGGAACGGCATCAAAATTAATTAAAGGGAATCAGTTTGTCTTTGAGAAAGATGTTTGGTATGGTATAGCGAGAAGACAAATTGTAGTGGGACCATTTGCCCAACAAAACGAAGCGCTCAACTCCCGTATGTTATACAAAAAAGATGCTGACCAGATAGCAAGCATTCCTAACGAAGAAAATCCAAGCGAAGTCTTCTGGTTCTTTGTTACATTTGTACAATTAGACCGACTCGGAGCATATATTTTTCAACGGATGCCAGCAGGTGTTGCCTCAGGAAATACTACTAATTTTGTTGACGCCCTTTATGAAAACATCACTTTTAAAAACCTCGCCATAGGTCCATTCTGGGATGCAAACCTCGCAGAAAAATCTAAAGCACTATACCGTAAAAATGAGTAAATTATTACTAAAAGATTGATAATTAATATATAAATATTGTTTAACATTTTTAAAAATATAATAATGTTTGAAAAGAGTTTTTATGTACCGCAAGCAGTACTTAGTGCATTTGCACAACGTTTTGGAAATATAGAAGGAGTAGAATGGGAATTGGAATCAGTACCACCAAGCTATGAAGCAAGCTTTGAAATAGATGGACTAAAAAAAGAAGCTTATTTTCGTGCTGACGGAAAATTTCTTCAATTAGAGACACAAATAAGTGTGGACGAACTACCCGAAGCCGTATTAGAAGGGTTTGCCGAAAAATACCCTAATCATGGAATTATTGAAGCAGAAAAAGTGGAACTAGCTGACGGCGAAGTTTTGTACGACATAGATGCAGTACGACAATTTACCGTACAATTTAGAGAAGATGGAGTATTTACTGCCGAAGCCGATGAAATGTAGTAAAAAAATTTTAGTTTCTAATTTTTAGTTTTGCAAACCTCTGTAGATTGCCACAAAATCAATCTACAGAGGTTTGCATATTTTATTTTTAATAAAAATATACAATATAATGATTCCATTTTCTCCACCACGAATAGATGAACTCGTGATAAATGAAGTGATAGATACGCTAAAATCTGGATGGATAACAACCGGACCTAAGACAAAGAGATTTGAAAAACTTTTAGCTGAATATACTAATAGTCAAAACGTTATATGTTTGAGCTCGGCTACTGCCGGATTAGAATTAGTGCTCAGATGGTTTGGAGTAAAGCCCGGAGACGAGGTCATTTTGCCGGCATACACATACACCGCAACTGCAAATGTCGTATTACATTGCGGAGCAAAACCTGTGATGGCAGATGTTAATAGCGATGATTTTAATATTAATGTCAATATTTTAAAAACTCTAATCAATAAAAATACTAAAGTTATTATTCCGGTGGACTTTGCCGGATTACCGTGCGACTACGACAAAATAAACCAATTAGTGAGTCAAGAAGACGTAGTAAAACTCTTCAGTCCGCAAACAGAGGAGCAACAAAAATTAGGAAGAATATTAGTATTAGCAGATGCAGCACATTCTATTGGGGCGATTTATAAAGGGAAAAAAAGCGGCGCTTTAACGGATATAACTGTCTTTTCTTTTCATGCAGTGAAAAATTTAACCACAGCAGAAGGAGGCGCAATAAGCTTTAATTTTAACGAAGCTTTTGATAATCAGGAACTTTATAACTTCTTCAATATTTTTTCTCTACATGGACAAAATAAAGATGCTCTCGCAAAAACTAAACGTGGAAATTGGAAATACGACATCTTAATGCCAGGTTACAAATTCAATATGACCGACATAATGGCATCAATCGGAATAGTAGAGCTGCAAAGATACGACAATGATATGTTAATAAAACGCCGACATATTTTTAATAGATATACCGATGC
Source organism: Draconibacterium orientale (assembly GCA_020719345.1). Lineage (GTDB taxonomy): Bacteria > Bacteroidota > Bacteroidia > Bacteroidales > DYQJ01 > DYQJ01. The sequence continues at coordinate 6,713 of DYQJ01000134.1, forward strand.
CTTCGCTAAATATCAATGGGCAGAAACGCCTATCTTTGAAACGGCAGATAAAATCTCGTCTTTTCACATCTACGCATTACGCATACGACACATCTCCGAAGAAGAACGTGACACTATAATACAAAAAATGTTTGATAACGAAATATCTGTAAACGTGCATTTTAAACCTCTGCCTATGTTTAGCTTATACAAAGAATTAGGTTATAAAATAGAAGACTATCCGCACTCTTTTGATAATTACATGCGAGAAATTTCTCTGCCCGTATATTACGATTTAACTGATATACAAATAAATACTATCACTACTACTTTGATAAGAATAATAGAGACCTTAAAATGCAAAGAATAATTTTCTCCGTAATATGCGACATAAAAACTGACCAAAGAATAGATAAAATAGCTAATACCTTATTAAAAAACGGTTACGAAATTTTGGTTATCAGTCGTAAATTGCACAAAGAAAAAATAACTCGTAACTACAATTTGAAGTTACTAAAAATGTGCTTTAAAAGAAGCATCTTTATGTACTTAGAATTTAATTTGCGGCTGTTTTTTATTCTTCTGTTTTACAGATGCAATATATTATTATCTAATGACTTAGATACTTTGTTGCCTAATTATATGGCAGCAAAAATACGCAGAAAGAAATTAGTTTACGACAGTCACGAATATTTTACCGAGCTACCGGAGGTTATCAGTCGCAAACATGTAAAATACTTGTGGACAAGATTAGAGAATTTTTTATTACCCAAAATTAAAAATTCTTATACCGTTTGTCAATCCATCGCCGACATTTATAATCAAAAATATGGTATTAATATGCAGGTGATAAGAAATGTCCCAATTCTGAGAGATAATATATCCGACAAATTAGCCACTGAAGAGCAAAATATAATAATATATCAAGGAGCATTAAACATGGGACGCGGAATAGAATACATGATTCTTGCAATGAAGTATTTAAAAACATACAAATTGTGGATAATTGGAGACGGTACTACAAGAGAAGAATTAGAAAAATTGTCCACCGAAAATAACTTAAATAATCAGATTACCTTTTTTGGAAAAATTCCGCTGGAAGAATTATCTAACATCACCTGCAAAGCCACATTAGGACTGAGCTTAGAAGAAAATATGGGACTAAATTATTATTATGCACTACCTAATAAGCTTTTTGATTACATTAATTCTAACATTCCTGTATTAGTTTCTAATCTGCCGGAAATGAGAAGGATAGTAGAAACTTATCAAGTAGGCACTTTTATTCTTAGTCACGAGCCGAAGCATATAGCAGAAAAAATAGAATCTATTTTAACAAATAAAAATACGTATCAACTATACAAACAGAATACGTATTTAGCCCGAACAGAATTAAATTGGCAGAACGAAGAGATAAAATTATTAGATATTTTTAGAAATATTTATTAAGATTTACCTCGTTCTTTAATTTTTTGTTTCGGTTTTGAAGCTGGACGTAAAATTTTTCATATACTCATCATATTTTTGGGTCTTGTATTTGTCGTCACCGTAGTAACGAAAAATTGGCTCTATTGCCTCCGGAGTGAGATATATTTGTACGCGGTCTAATAAATTAAATTCCTCATCTAATATTACAAATGCCGGAAACCTGATATTACCGGAAAGGATATCTATGGGGAAGTCATGAAAACCATGCGCAGCATTTTGATTTTTGTATGTAATACCTTTTATCGTTATCTCATCGGTTGTCTTTGCATCTACGGTAGTTAAATAATAGTTCTCATTTAGATATTTGGATATTATGGGGTCGTTATAAGTCTTGGTGCGCATCATCGTTGCTGCGATGCTGTAGTTGTAATAAATATCTATCAAAACTTTCTTAGGTTTTTCTTTTTGGAGTTCTAACATCTCATTAAATGGGAGCCACTTCAAATTCAGACGAGTAATAATTTGTTGCATTCCAATGGGATATGCTTCGAAATATCGTTTCTCAAATTCTTCATAAGTAGTAGATTTATAAATCTCTTCGTTATAATAAATTAAGATAGGGAAAATATGGTCTCTATCTCGGTAATTATAAAAGACTTGTCCTTGTGCATCGCGAGAATAAATTAGTAACGCTGGGAGTTCTATTTCTTCGCCTATGATGTTGTTTATTAAGTCGTGGTATTTTTTGTAGTCATCTTTATAATACGTATTACCATCAAAAAATTTTACTTCTTCTTTGGAGGCAACATCAAATTTGATATTATAAAAAGCTATATTCAAATAATTGACCACCTCTTGATTACCTAACGTAGAGTCTGTCATCATTTTACAAAAAGGATTCGTATCATATAAATAGATAAACACTGGACGTTGGTCTTTTGCAAAGAGCTGTGAAACTTCATCAAAATTTTTCCACTCTACCGATTTCGGCAAGTCAGTTGTTTGTGCAAAAAGATTTGTGGTAAAAAAAGCTATCCAAAATAAATAAAATACGTTTAGTTTCATAATTTTAAAATTTAAAGTTATTTGTACTATATTTTAGTGCAAATATACGATTTTTTAATATTAAAAATTAGCTAAAAAAAAATAAAAAATATGGAACTGTAATTTTTCCAGTGATAATACTTATAAACCTTATATGTTCTTATATGCCTTATATGGTTCAAAAAATTTATCACTTAAAAATTTACACTACCAAAAATATTATAACCGCAATGATTATAGGTTAAACATTGAAAATCAAATTAATTCCCGGCTACTGCGATTGCGGCGATGCAAATTTTAGCGGATGAGGTCTGTTGGATAATTTTTACACAAGCTTCTATTGTAGAGCCGGTTGTTATGACATCATCTACGAGCATAATGTATTTATTATTAAGGTTTTCGGGTTTCGGTACAATAAAAATACTTTCTACGTTAGTCCATCTTTCTTCGCGACCTTTTTTGGTTTGTGACTCGTTGTATGTATTTCTTATCACTGATTCGGTGTCTATTTTTTTGTTCATTATTTCGGCTATTCCTTTTGCTATCCACTCGCTTTGATTGTATCCGCGTTTCTTCTGGCGTTTTGGATGTAGAGGTATTGGAATTATGAGGTCTACGTCTTTAAAACGTTTGGATTTGAGCAGCTCTGCAGCAAAATGTCGTCCTAAAATGTATCCGATTTCTTTTTTGCCATCATATTTTAAGCTGTGAATAAAGTCTTTTATGTTACTTTTTTTATGAAAATAACAAAATGCGGTTGCGGCTTCTATGTTTATTTTTCCCCAGAATAGCTTGTCCACGCGATTTTCCGGGTCGTCATGAAAATTGGTGCGAGCCATTGCAAATAAACATTTTATACATATTGTGTCCTCGTGTTTGTACAAGCTCTCCAGACAGCCGATGCAATAGTTCGGATATACAAGCGCGAAGAAATCCTCTAAATAGCCGATAATTTTGGTCACCATTTTGAAAAATATTTCTTGCGAAAGTATAAAAAAAAGTGATAATGTTCATAAAAAAGAAATATTTTTTATATTATTCGTAAAAAAAGGGAGTGTAAATTTTTAAGGGATAAATTTTTTGTAACTATTTAGGGCATGTTTCATTTATTAGGTTATACTTCTTTGCGAAACTTTGCGTTTTTACTTTTGCGAGACTCTGCGTGAAATATTT
>DYQJ01000135.1 GCA_020719345.1 Draconibacterium orientale
GTAAATTTGAATTTTGGTCACTATTTTTATACGCTACCAAAAAGTTGTCAAATCTGTAGTTTAACTTTTTACATACTCTTCTATAATAGTTTTGAGATGTTTCAATAGTTTAACGATTTCAAAAAGTTCTGATATTGTTGCATTATAAGCACGACTAATAGCGTATTCTTTACCTTGTAAAACCATAAAAGACCAATTCACACCTTTAACTACCACACCATAAAGAGGTTTTGCATTATTATTCTGTTCTTGTGCCACAATCATTGCGGCAAGACATTGTCCTTGCGGGTCGCTGTCGGCATCTTTTTCTTTTTTGTACTCGTGGAAACAAAAATAAGGGATTTCTGGTTCTCGTCTTCCTTTTGCCACAATCATATCGGGGTTACCAGATAAAATATATTCTCCTATTGTAGCAGACATATGTCGCCACGAAAACATTCCATACGTTTTCGTATTAAAATTTACCAAAGAAAAAAGCGGTGCAATAAAATGTTCTATTAGTTCTATTTCATTCCAGTCATGTACACGATAGATTAATCTTTCCTGAATATTATAGAAATACTCTTGCTCAAAAACACTAATTTCATAATTATTTGTGCTATGCAGCCAATTAGTCAACAAAGTATGTTCGCCAACATCTATTAATCCAAACTTTCGTTCCAACAGTAGTAAAGAGCAATTCTTGAAATTTATTGTTTCCATATATTAAAAAATTAACTTTTTACATATTCTTCTATAATAGTTTTGAGATGTTTCAGGAGTTTAACTATTTCAAAAAGTTCTGATATTGTTGCATTATAAGCACGACTAATAGCGTATTCTTTACCTTGTAAAACCATAAAAGACCAGTCTTTACCTTTTACAACTACTCCGTAAATTGGTTTTTCGTTGTTATTATTTTCTTGTGCAACGAGCATTGCGGCGAGGCATTGACCGTGCGGGTCACCTTCGTTGTCTTTTTCTTTTTTATATTCGTGGAAACAGAAATATGGTATTTCTGGTCTTCTATGTCCTTTGGCAACCATTGCATCCGGACAACCGGATAATTCATATTCTCCAATTGTTGCCTTTATTAGACGTTCGGAAAACATACCGTATTCTTTGGTATTGAAATCTACAATATTTAATAGTGGCGCAATAAAATTTTCGTTTAGTTCTATTTCGTTCCAGTCATGCACACGATATTTTATCTTTTTTTGCAGTTGATTTATTATTAGATTTTCAAATTCTGTAGTTGCATAAGTTCTTATTGCGTCTAACCAACTATTTAATATTTCCATTTCATCTAAAACAACGAGTCCCAGATTTTTTTCAAGAAAATACAAGTCACACTCTTTAAACGTTTTTTTTATCAGTTCCATAATTTTTTATTTTTTAATGTTATTTTTTTCGCAAAGATACAAAAGAGTTTAGATTTGTCAACTTTTAAAAAGTTGTCAAATCTGTTGTTTAACTTTTTACATACTCTTCTATAATAGTTTTGAGATGTTTCAGAAGTTTAACTATTTCAAAAAGTTCTGATATTGTTGCATTATAAGCACGACTAATAGCGTATTCTTTACCTTGTAAAACCATAAAATACCAGTCTTTACCTTTTACAACTACCCCATAAATAGGTTTTTCGTTGTTGTTATTTTCTTGTGCGACCAACATTGCGGCGAGGCATTGACCGTGCGGGTCACCTTTGTTGTCCAACTCTTTTTTATATTCATTAAAACAAATATAAGGTATTTCCGGCTCTCTTCGTCCTTTTGCTACCACCGCATCCGGCTCACCAGACAAAGTTATGTCCTCAAAAGTAGCCGACATCGTCCGGTAAGAAAACATGCCGTATTTATCTTCATTAAAATTTACTAAAGCAAACAGAGGACCTATAAAATGTTCTATTAGTTCTTGTTCATTCCAATCGTTTACTCTATATATCAAGCAGTCCTGCAATTTTTCTAACATCTGGTTTTCAAATGCCGAAACATCATAGTTATTTTTTTCTACAATCCATCTATCTAAAATGTCCAATTTGCGAACTTGTTCCAAACCAAATTTGCGTTCTAACAGAAGTAGCGTGCAGTTTCTAAAATTTATTGTTTCCATAATTTTAAAATATTAAAATATTATTTTCGCAAAGATACAAAAAAGTTCATAATTTAAGTTAAGATTTGACAACTTTTTAAAAGTTGTCAAATCTGTAGTTTAAAAGTTGTCAAATCTGTAGTTTAACTTTTTACATACTCTTCAATGATAGTTTTCAGATGTTTCAGAAGTTTAACTATTTCAAAAAGTTCTGATATTGTTGCATTATAAGCACGACTAATAGCGTATTCTTTACCTTGTAAAACCATAAAATACCAGTCTTTACCTTTTACAACTACCCCGTAAATAGTAATATTATTATTATTTAATTCTTGTGCCACGAGCATTGCGGCGAGACATTGTCCTTTTGGGTCACCTTTTGTTTCCATTTCGCGTTTAAATTCATTTAAACAAAAAAATGGAACTTCTGGTTCTCGTCTACCTTTGGCAATTACTAAATCGGGTTCGCCAATTAACAAATAATTATCTATTACCGCAGACATACTTCGCCACGAAAACATAGCGTATTCTCTTGTATTAAAATTAATTAAATTCAGTAATGGCGCGATAAAATGCTCGGTCAATTCTTGTTCATTCCAATCATCAACTCTATAAACAAGGTTTTCTTGTAGAATTTTTAATGATTCATTTTCTACATTGTAGTTTTTAATAGCATCTATCCATAAATCCAATTTTTCTATATTGTCTATTTGTTTCATTTTAAATGTTTTATCCATAAAAACAAGTGAACAGTCTTTAAAATTTATTTTTATCGGTTCCATAATTTTTTATTTTTTAAATATTATTTTCGCAAAGATACAAAAAAGTTTTTAATTTTAAGTTAAGATTTGACAACTTTTTAAAAATTGTCAAATCTATAGTTCAAGTGCAACTCCTATTGAGTTATTTTGTTAATTAATTTTATCTTTTTAGATTATTTTTTAGAATACCTTTTTTTATTTATTAAAAATAAGTAATTTTGTACAAATTATTTTTTTTATTAATTCTCAATTGTCAATTCTCAATTGTTCATTTACTTATAACTATAATATCTATATGGTATGAAAAAGATAGCGTGTTTTATATTCGGTTTTTGTTTTTTTAGCATGGCATTGGCACAAATAGTAGAAACGCCTGAAATACAGAATGTAACGGTCAATCATTTACTCAAACGAGTCCAGATAAATTGGAGTGTAACTAATAATCAACAAGTTGACGGTTATATTATAAAGCGAAAAATATTTAACGGTACCGGGGTTGTAAACAATACGTTCAACACTATTGCCACCATAGAGAACAACTCGGTTACTTTTTACGAAGACGACTCTAATTTATTTTCTACTCACGCCGACCCATACTCGCGAAGTGAATGGTACTCGGTAGTTGCTTTTAAAGAGAACAATGGCGTTCTCGCATTTAGCAATCTTAGTGAGTTTCATAACACTATATTTGCAGATGTGGTATTTAATGAATGTTCCAAACGCAATGAAATAACATGGAGCAAGTACAACGGCTGGACTCCCGCCGAATATCAAATATATTACAAAAATGATTACGTGCAAAATTACGAACTACTCGCATCAACGCAAGACACTACTTATAAACACCTCCTAAAAGATTTTAATATAAGCTATCAATATTATATTAAAGCCGTTTCCAATTCACAAATAGAATCCATCTCTAATGAATGCACCGTAATTACTACCGCTTCACAAGAAAAAGACATCGTTTTTGCGAATGCAGTCAACACGCTAAATGAAAACGAACTAAAAATTGACTTCTCCGCACTCGTTAATAATGTGGTAAAAGATTATAAATTAACGCGCTCCAAAAAAACAGATGCCAAATTTGATACAATCGCTGACTTGTCTGTCAATTCTCCCGATTTTAGCTACTCAGACCTTACGGGAACAGATAAAGTATATTATTATCAATTAGTTGCTAAAGATTTTTGTAATAAAATTATTGATAAATCTAATTTTGCATGCAATATGGTCGTGACCGCTAAAATAGATAATCTATACAAACCTATTAATCAACTCCAATGGAATCACTATGTAGGGTGGACTGAAGTAGAAAATTATGAAATCTTTTTAAGCTTCGACGACAGCGAATTTACTTCAGTGGAGACTCTCCAACAAAATATTGACGTGTATCGTCACGAAGTAGGAAGCTATATCACCGATGCTAATGCAAGCAACGTTAGTGAAGGAAAATTCTGCTATTATGTACAAGCCACAGGTAGAGTTGCGGAAAATGGTGACTTGCAAACCAGCCGCTCTAATACGGTCTGTATATATCAAGAACCTGTAATATATTTTCCAACAGCATTCAACCCAAATAGTCAGATAGAAGAAAATACGTATTTCAAACCTAAGATGAGCTTCGTTACTGACTATCATTTAACTGTTTATAGTGGATGGGGAAATGTTATTTTTCAAACAGAAACCCCTGACGAAGCATGGAATGGACGGATGCCAAACGGCGAACTTTACATGCAGGGAACATACATGTATTACCTGAAAGTGATAGATAAAAACGGAAATAAAACCGAAAAAGTAGGATATGTAAATTTAGTATATTAATTTTTTCTTTTTTATGCTGTTTTTATAAAATATTTATATATTTGCATTCTTTATTACTTTAAAATATTAAACCATGAAAAAAACAATATTTACACTTTTGGCGATTTTGTTTATTAATACTATTCTTTTTTCTCAGGTAGAAAAACATGTAACGTGGACATTTGATGCTAATGTTTTAAACGACAAAGAGGTAGAACTCATCTTTAAAGCAGTCATCGACGAACATTGGCATTTATACTCGCCATTCAATCCCCCCGGAGGTTCAAGAGCGCTGGAGATTATTTACGAAGACACTAAAGGTTTCAAACTCAACGGTAAAATAAAAGAGACGCCTAAGCCGGAAGAAGTATTTGACGAAGTCTTTGAAAAAGTGGAAATATTTTTTAATAAAGAAGCAACGTTTAAACAAAAAATAATTGTTACTTCGGAAACTGACTTTAAAATTAGCGGAACATTAGAAGGACAAACTTGTCTGGAAAACGGAATGTGTGTTGGTTTTGAAGACAATTTTGAATTTGATATAAAAGGTATAAAAAAAGAAATTACTCCCGATGAAAAAACGGAAGATAATAAAATAGACGACAACAAAACGGAAGATAAAGATACCGTTGTCACTGAAATACCGGACACCACGCAAACGACTGTAAATACTAAGGTTGATTTGCTTGAAAAGACCGGTAAGACCCCTAAATTGGTTTATGAAAAATCTTATGAAAATGAGCAGACAAAAGAAGAGAAGACCTCGTTATTATGGTTCTTTTTCATAGCGCTCGGTTTTGGATTAACGGCATTGCTCACTCCTTGCGTTTTTCCGATGATACCTATGACAGTGTCTTTTTTTATGCACAGCGACGAGGACAAACGAAAAGGAAAAATCAAGGCGCTTGTCTATGGAATTTCTATTATAGTCATTTATACTTTACCGATAGCGATTATCATTGCTATTGCTAATATTTTTGGGAACGACTCCATGTCTGCCGATTTTGCTAACTTCCTTAGTACTCACTGGTTACCTAATATCTTCTTCTTTATTATCTTTATGGTCTTTGCAGCTTCATTCTTAGGTATGTTTGAAATAGTTTTACCGGGCTGGCTCGTTAATAAAACTGACCAACAAAGCTCTAAGGGCGGATTAATAGGAGTATTTTTCATGGCTTTTACATTAGTGCTGGTTTCTTTTTCTTGTACCGGACCTATTGTAGGTGGTATTTTAGTGCAATCTACTCAAGGAGGAGACATCTTAAAACCAATAATTGGTATGCTTGGATTCTCGGCGGGAGTAGCAATTCCGTTCACTTTATTTGCCTTCTTCCCTTCGGTACTACACAAATTACCTAAATCGGGCGGATGGTTAAACAGTGTCAAAGTGGTATTAGGTTTTATTGAAATTGCGCTCGGATTAAAATTCCTTAGCGTAGCCGACCAAACATATCATTGGGGAATCCTCGACCGCGAAGTATATATAGCGCTCTGGGTAGTAACATTTTTTATGTTGGGATTATATCTTCTCGGAAAACTTAAATTCGCACACGACAGCGAATTGAAATTTCTTAAAGTGCCAAGACTTATACTTTCTATTATAACTTTTGCCTTTGTTGTGTATCTTATACCCGGACTTTTTGGAGCGCCGCTTAAAGCACTTTCCGGTTATTTGCCTCCACAATCTACTCACGACTTTGACCTCGTAAGTATGATACGCGGCGAGGAATCATCTACGCTTTGCGAGACGCCTAAACATAAAGAAGATTTGCATCTACCACATGGACTGCAAGGATATTTTGATATATATCAGGCAGTTGAATGCTCTAAAGAAAAAAACAAACCTATTTTTATTGACTTTACCGGACATGGCTGTGTAAACTGCCGCGAAATGGAGGCAAATGTATGGTCAGACCCAAGAGTCCTTAAAATCTTGAAAGAAGATTATATTATTTGTGCTTTGTATGTAGATGATAAAAATATAGAAATACCAGAAAATCAATGGTTTACTTCTACGTATGATAACAAAGTTAAAAAAACTTTAGGTAAACAAAATGCAGATATTCAAATAGTAAACTTCAATAAGAACTCGCAACCTTATTATGTCCTTCTCGACTACAACGGAACGGTACTTGCCGAGCCGGTGGCTTACGACTTAGATGCTAATAACTTCGTGGAATTTTTAGAGAAAGGTAAAACAGAATTTTCTAAACGAAACTTATCAAAATAAAATAACATGGCAGAAGAACAAAAAAAAGAAGAGGGAATACGAAACGGAACTCCCGAATTAACAGAAGAAAGAAAACGACATTTGATTAAGAACTTCTTTGTAGTAAACAAGGCAGAACGGCTACCTTATACGCATACTTTGTTGATAATAACGTATATATCTTTTGCCCTGGCGATTATTTTTATCTTCTATTTTAATACTACTTTTTTTACTATTATCATAGGAGGACTTTGTATCGCCTACGGACTTTTGCATATCAAAAGATGGAACGACCCTTACAAAGTGCAGCAAAAAATCTATAATGAACTGCCCAACAGCCAGCAAATGGATGCATGGCTGCTTGAAGATATTAATACGATGGTAAAACCGGTTGTCATCAAAGAACTTAGCTTAAATCTTGACCATATTAAGCCGGACAGCTTTATTCTGGTTCCATACCCTATATTTTGGAAAGGTGACGGAATAGACCCGGCACAATTAAAAAGACGAATGTCCTCAGAAGGACATTATAAATACTCGGCTTATAAAGTTCAAGTCCTTGCACTTACAGACAATTATTTCAGCTTCTTCTCTTGTGTTTACGACTGGTTAGAGAACACCGTCAAAAACTTCGCATCAGACGAATTTTTCTTTGACGACATCTCTTCTATTCGCAACGACTCTGAAAAAACTAATTTTAAAATTCTCGGTTCTGAAGCCGATGAAAAAGCTAATTTTGTGTCCGTTAAAACATTCAAAGTTAGAAACATGTCCGGCGAAGTTATTACGGTAATAACAAATGTCACTGATTTACAACACACCCCGAAAATAAATACCAATCTTAATCAGATGATACAAATACTAAGAGTGATACTTAGGAACCGAAGATATGGAGAGGTGGTATTCTCGGAAACCGCGAAAACAGAAACTAAAGACGAAACACCTAAAACAGAGACCAAAAATGATGCACACTAAGATAATTTCCGCTTTGATATTATTGCTTTTTATTGGACTGAACGATATTTATTCCCAAATAGATACGACAGTTACTAATGATGCTTATATCAAAATTGACAGTACGACTCAATTTGTTAATGTAGAGGAAATTATTGATAACGAGCAACTTGCCGAGGACTCGCTAAGACGAATATCGCCTAAGAAAGCCGCATATTTGTCATTGGCGTGTCCAGGACTTGGACAAATTTACAACCGAAAATATTGGAAAGTTCCAATCGTCTGGGCAGCGTTAGGAACTTCTATCTATGCTATAAATTTTACTTACTCTACTTATATAACTTATATAGATGATTATATTGCTATTGCGATAAATTCTGAAGCTACCGTTCAAAATAGTGAAGGATACAATACTCTCACCAAACTAAAAGAGGAAAAATTGCGATGGCGAAAGTACCGAGATTATAGTGTTCTGGCTTTTGTAGGAGTTTATCTTTTAAATGTTATTGATGCTAATGTAGATGCCCATTTCTATAATTTTGATGTATCAGAAGATTTGTCACTCCGAATCTCACCTGCCATTAATTATAATTATTGGTGTTATAACAATAATTACAATCTCGGATTAAATTTAAGGGTCTATTTTTAAAGATAATTCAATAAACCTAATTGCAATTAGGGTAGCCCTAAACAAACGAAAGATTTAAAATTAAAACAACAATGAAAGAATTAGACCTTGGAAATTCAGATTTTAAAAGTATAATTGAAAACAATAACTACTTTGTTGATAAATCGTTATTAATAAAAGAAATTATAAAAGCTCAGAAACAAGTAATTTTATTACCACGTCCAAGACGATTTGGAAAGACTTTGAATTTATCTATGCTTAAATATTTCTTTGATATTAATCAATTGCAGAAAGAAAATTTATTTTTAACGCTTAATATTTGGCAAACAGAGAACGAAATAAAAGATAAATATGCAAAATTCCCCGTTATTTTTTTAAGTTTCAAAGATGCAAAAGACAAAACATGGAACAAATGTTATGAATTGATTGTTGCGGAACTGTCGGATTTATATACAAAACATAACTATCTTACAGAAAATAACCTACTTACAAATGAAGAACTTGAAATTTTTCAAAAAATTAAGAACCGCTCGGCACAGGAAACCGACTTCCAACGAAGTTTAAAAAAATTAAGCGAATATTTGTATCGTTATTATAACCAAAAAGTTGTAATTCTTATTGATGAATATGATACTCCTATTCAATCAGGATATAATAGTTTTTACGACCAGGTAATTTCTTTTATGCGAAATCTTTTGAGTGGAGCATTTAAAGACAATTCTTTTATTTACAAAGGAGTAATTACCGGAATATTGCGAGTATCAAAAGAAAGCATCTTTACAGGTCTTAATAATGTAACTGTACATACCGTTTTAGATGATGAATTCTCTGACAAGTTTGGGTTTACAGAAACAGAAACAAAGCAAATTTTACACGATTTTAACGTTCCAACAGATTACGAACTCATAAAAAAATGGTACAATGGTTATAAAATTGGTCAATTAACTGATATTTACAATCCCTGGTCAATTTTAAATTATGCGATAAGTTTTAAAAGCGGTTTTAGAACATTTTGGGCAAATACAAGCTCTGATGATTTATTAAAAGAACAATTGAAAGACCGAGATGAAAATTATATACGAGAACAACTTTTAAAATTAATTAATAATGAACCTATTGAAAAAGATATTGACCAAAATTTTGTATTTCCAGATTTAGAAACGGATAAAGAATTATTATGGTCATTACTTACTTTTAGCGGATATTTAACATCAGTAAATAAAATAGGAAGAAAAACTTATGAATTAGTAATTCCTAATTATGAAGTTAAGACAATATTTCAAGATATAATAATTAATTGGTTAAATACCGATGTAAATATAAAGCGTACAACACTTATTGAAACAACTAAACATTTAATAAATAATGAAATAGATAAATTTGAAAAGGGTTTTAAACGTATAATTGGCGATACGTTTAGTTATTTTGATACGCATGGAGAACCTGAAAATGTCTATCAGTCTTATGTTCTTGGCTTACTCGCAATAATTGGAGATGATTACATTATCAAATCTAACCGAGAAAGCGGTGAAGGGAGATATGATATTTTGTTAATTCCGCATGATAAAACAAAATATGGCGTAGTGATTGAAATAAAGCAAATTCCCAAAAAGAAAGGCGAAAAACAAGAGAACTTTAACAAAAGAATAAATAACAAAATAAAAGAAGCAAGCGAGCAAATAGATAATAATAAATATTTCAAAGAATTAATTGAAAATAACGTAGAAAAGATAATAAAATTGCCGATTGTATTTGCAGGAAAAGAACCATATATAACACTGATAACTAAATAAATAGTTATTGAATTTAATCTAAAATTAAAACAACAATGAAAGAATTAGACCTTGGAAATTCAGATTTTAAAAGT
>DYQJ01000136.1 GCA_020719345.1 Draconibacterium orientale
TTTGGTCCCGAAGTATTAAATTTTCTCATATTTTTACAATTTTATTTACGTTGCAAAGTTAAGCATTTTTCTCATTATTTCAATTTTTTCAATGCCACATAATAGCAGAATGTTCATAATGACAGAGTGACTAAAAACACAAAGATAATATTTTATTAGATTAAATACAATTTTTTTAGAAAAAGTAATTAAAAGTTTTTTTTCTTTGCAAAAATATTTTTCTTTGCAAAAAAATGTCGTCATTCAAAGTTTAAATTTAAAAAATATTATAACATAAAAAGATGAAAGATTTTAAGTTAATTACAAAATTAGGTGATTTTATAAAAACACACACTTTAATAATATCTTTAACAATACCTATTTTGACTTTTTTGTTTGCACGATTGCCGTTTTTTATCTGGTGTCCATTACCTTTTATCAGCATAGATTCGTATGAATATTATTATATGGTAGAACAATTGAAAAACAATCAGTTACCGATTTTAGATGTGCTACCGCCTTTTTATGTCTTCTTCTTATACACCATTGATTTAATAACCGATACTCTGTTTTCTGTACTAATAGCACAGCATCTTATCTTTCTAAGTGCATCAATATTTCTTATATATTCTTTGTACCGATGTTTACCTAAGGCAACTTTGCTGGTAAGTATATTCTTGTCGGCACAAATTATGCAAGGTGGAATGATTATGTTTGATTCACTGATAAATCCGGATACTTTGTACCGAAGTGCGCTAATTTTTTTGGCGTCAACGTTAATGTTTTTGTTTAAAAATAATACTCTTAAAAATTGGATATTACTCGCTATTATTCTTTTTTCTATTATAACAATTCGCTCAAACGGCATTTATATATTGTTTTTAATACCTATTTTGTTCTTCGTTCATAAAATTAGTGAAAATAAGAAAAAATATTTGTTGTTTTTTATTACCTTTTTCCTTCTAAATTTGTCATGGGCTTTTTACAATTATTTCGCCGATAATCATTTTTTAATTGGTAATTACAGCCGATTTAAAAATGTGTACGGATATGTGGTATCCGAAAAAAAAGAGACAACAAATAAAACAACAGATGATGCCTCGCTGAAAGGCAAGAGTTTGGTTTTGATTAATATGTTATCTAATGTCAGTGCCGAGTTCAATTTTTATACTGTCATTCCTCTGCATTGTTCTCAAATAAAATATTTTAGCCAACAAACAGACACAACTTTTGATGCCGTAGAAATAAGATTTAACGACCAGTTGCATAAAGCAACACTAAAAGAATTTTACAATAATAACGAACCTTGTGAAAATTTAAAATACAGCTTTGAATCCGAAGTCCTATTACAAAATAATCGTTTTCAAAAATATATAGATTATTATCACCAAACAAATATCTGGATAACATTGTATCAAGTTTATATCTCTATAAAAAAATATGTCTTCAACGTCATTTTTATACTTGCCGCTTATTTTGCTGCGATAATTAGCTTATTAATTTATGTTAAAAATAAGAACAATAGAAAAGATGCGAATTTTTATTTATTGACTATATTTGTGCTAATACATTTATTATCAATTTTATCCATAACAGCAATTGCCTCAACCGGCATAATAGCAACAGGTTCGAGCATGCGATATGCTGCCTCCACCGAATTTACTGTTTACCTCGTGATAGCTATTGTGTTTAATTATATTTTCTCTCCTAAACAAATTTTTACTAAGATAAAATCTTTTTTTAATAAAAAACAATCTATAAAAGAATAATCAAAATTAATATAACAAACTAAAAACATGCTCGCAAACAAAACTATTGCCGTAGTAGTACCGGCATACAACGAAGATACACAAATAGGAATGGTCATAGAAACCATGCCCGACTTTGTGGACAGAATTATTATTGTAAACGACTGCTCAAAAGATAAAACCGCAGAAGTAGTGATGCAATATATTGAAAATGACAAATTTCAACCTATTGAAATAAAAAATATTCTCGAAAAAATTAAACATAATAAATACAACCGCGCCGAAATAGTTTTACAACAACAACTAAAAGACGAGTTAAAACATTATTTACCTTCAGAAATTGTAAATAAAAATCCGGATAACCAAAGAATTATTTTAATTAATCAATTAAAAAATGGAGGAGTAGGTGCTGCAATAGCACGCGGTTACAAGTGGTGCAAAGACCACGCAATAGACTGCACCGCCGTAATGGCTGGAGATGGACAAATGGATCCAGACGAATTAGAATCTATTTGTAAACCTGTAATTGAAGAAAATATTGACTATGTAAAAGGTAACCGTCTTATACATCGCAGCGCCTGGCTTGTAATTCCGAAAACACGTTTTTTTGGTAATTCTATTTTATCTATTCTCACAAAAGTAGCATCCGGGTATTGGCACGTATCCGACACGCAAACAGGTTATACAGCTTTATCAAACAAAGCTTTAAATGCTATCAGAATTTATGATATTTACAAAAGCTACGGTATGCCAAACGACGTACTCGTGAAACTTAATATTGCTTTTTGCACGTTGAAAGAAGTAGAAATAAAACCCATTTACGACGTAGGCGAAAAATCTAAAATGAAAATATTTAAAGTTATACCGCGCGTTTCGTGGCTCTTATTCAAATCTTTTTTCAAACGACTGTGGATAAAATATTTATTCAGAGATTTTCACCCGCTGTTTTTACTCTACAATTTTGCTATTTTTCTTTTTATAATATGGTGTCCTTATTTGTATAAAGTTTTGAAGGCAGTTATTTTTTCGCAAAATCTCTCTTTTGAAACACTTTTTGCGTTTACTTTTATCGGAATTACAAGTATTCAATCGTTTATGTTTGCAATGTGGATGGACATCCAAGATAATGAAAGATTGTATAAATAAAAAGATGGGTCTTCAATGATTTTTGTGAAAAATTAATTATCACGCAGAGACGCAAAGCAAATTAAACCAATATTTTAAAACTTTGCGACTTTGCGTGAAAATCACAAAAATTATTTAAGAACCAAAAAGATTAAAATAAAGCGATAATTTTTTCGTTTTTATAAAAATTTCCGAGATAATTTTATTATCTTTGCCAAAAAAGTAGATTTATGATAAATAGAGAATTTTATCTAACTAAAATTATTTCAGGATTTCAATATAATCAGATAGTTATATTGATAGGCGCTCGACAAGTAGGGAAAACTACTCTGATGAAAATATTTGTAAACAATAATCAAAATTTATGGTTAGATGGACAAAATCCAGAAACCGCACTATTTTTTGAAAAATTTTCAACCATAGAACGTTATCTAAAAATAAATATAGACGACCAACTTAATGGTTTACTGGTGATTGACGAATTTCAATACATAGAAAATATTTCTACTACATTGAAATTGTTAGTTGATAAATATAAAAATTTGAAAATTTTGTGCAGTGGGAGTTCAAGCTTAAATATTTTGCAAAAAACAGAAGAATCGCTTGCCGGAAGAGTAAGATTGATTAATGTTTATTCGCTTTCATTTGACGAATTTATAAAATTTCAAGACATGGAATTGTACTACAAATTTATTAAATGCAATCAACAAGACGACATAAATGTTCTTTTTCCACAAATACCGGTTTTTTTAAGCGAATATTTAACTTATGGCGGGTTGCCAAAAATTGCTATTGCTAAGGAAATGAACCAGAAAGAAGAACTTTTAGATGACATTTTTAAGACTTATTTGCTTAAAGATGTAAGAGAATTTGTAAAAAACAAAGATTTTGTGGCATTTAATAAATTATTGAAAATTCTCTCGGCACAAATAGGGAATGTATTGAATATAAATGAAATATCTAATACTTTACAATTGAATTACAAAACTTGCGAAGAATATATTTATATTTTAGAACAAATGTTTATTATTCATCTCGTTAGTCCGTTTACTACAAATATACGAAAAGAAATTACGAAGATGAAAAAAATCTATTTTTGTGACATCGGTTTACGCAACATTATTTATAACAGTTTCAACGACATAAATATAAGAATAGATAACGGACAAATATTTGAGAATTACGTTTTTTTACAATTATTGCAAAATTACAACTTAAATCAAATTTATTATTATCGCACAAAAGATGCTTCGGAAATAGATTTTATTATTACAGATAAAAACAACAAAATTATCCCGATAGAAGTGAAATTTAAAGATTTTACTAAGCACAAAAAAATTAGAACTTTAATGGAATTTTCCAAAATTGTGGAATTAGAAAAGAGTTTTATTGTTAATAAAAATTTGATTGAAAATATTGATAATCAGGCATATATACAACCGTATTTTTTAAAATTATAAAATAAAGAAAATAATTAGGTTACATATTTATACTATAAACGGCAGCTTTGCCAAAGTTTTAAGTATAGAACAAAGATATATCATATAGATAAAAATAAAGATGTTACACTTTTTACTATATTATATGTTTCCGGGTAAGTATGTAATGTCTCAAAGGTTAATGTTTTATCTATCTGTTTTATTTCTAAGGCAGTTATGGCAGAATTATCGGCAAAACAATGTATAAGAGTATTTTGCGAGGCAATAATATTTTTTTCGCTTTTATAAAATTTCTCTTTAGTCATCTTGATATTCTCTATTTTTATCTGATATTCAAAAGTTTCAAATTTTTGAGATAATTCAAAATTATTAAAACTGCTGACCTTCATCAAACTTTTCTGCTGCTTTTCGTCTATTTCCGAACACGTTAATACTTCTACAAAATTGTTTTTTACGAAGAAATAATGCGAACCTCCGATGATGGCAATTTCTATTTCTAAGGTATTAAATAGTGTCGTACTCTTTACTATCAAATTGCACCCCAGCGAGTCAGGAAAATTTTTGAACAAGAAATATTGTAATTTTGAAGAATCTTTATAGTCCATTTTTACCTCCAGCTTTCAATACTTTTTTCGTAATAATTAATTATAACCTGATTATTTATAAAATTAGTATCTGTATCTATTTTTTCTGTATCTTTGTCAAAAACAAATAGCGAGGATAAAAAATTGGCATCTAAATATCTTAATTCCAAATAATTAGACTTCTCTAATGCCTGATTTAATTTATTAATAACACTATCTGTGTTTACCTCTTGTATAGCTAAATCATTGAAACACATGACAAATCCCCATTGCCCAAAAGAAGGAACATATACATTGTATGCTATAGTTTTTTCAAAAACTGCCGAACATGTGTTGTGAATACACCAAAAAACTTGTCGTGCAAAAAACGGGGAAGTTGCCTGAGTCACTATAATGCCATCAACTGCCAGACGTTTTTTTATCATCATATAAAATTCTTTACTATAAAGTTTACCTAAATCACTATCCTTAGGGTCAGGTAAGTCTATTATTATCGTATTATATAGTTCTTCACTATCTTTGATATAATCATAGGCGTCAGTATTAACAACGGTAACTTTTTCGCTGCGCATAGAATTTTTATTTAAGACACTAAAAATGCGGTTATTTTTTGCCAACGAAGTAATAACCTGGTCTAAATCAACTAATGTTACTTTTTTAACATCGTTATGTTTTAATATTTCTCTAAGCGCAAGACCATCTCCCCCACCAAGAATAATAACATTTTCATTGTTCCTGTTAAGTAACATCGGAATATGCACAAGTGGCTCATGATAACGATATTCGTCAATAGAAGCAAATTGTAAACTGCCGTTAATGTATAATCTCAAATCGTTTCGCCATTTGGTTACTACTATTTTTTGATATGGCGACTGCGTAGAAAAAATTATTTTGTCTTGATATATATTTTGCTCAAAAAACCTGTCTATAGGACGCGAAAACGTCCAGCCACAAAGAAGAACTATTATAAAAAAAGAAGAGATAATAACATATCGCCACTTGTTAATAAGTTCATTTCTAAATATAAAAGCCGTTATTAGTGCGACAGTCATATTTAGTATTCCTATAAAAAAAGCCGATTTGAGCAGTCCCAAAAAAGGAAGCATCAGTAAAGGAAAAACAAGCGAGGCAATGAGCGCACCTACATAATCAAAAGAAAGAACCTTCGCAAGCGTATCTTTTATATCGTGATGAAAATTAATTATCCGACTGACAATAGGTATTTCAAGTCCTATCAACGTACCAATGATACCTATAATAGAAATACCATAAATATAATAAAAATCCTCCGCATAAACAAAGACCGTGTACAATATTAACGAAGAAAAACCGCCGAAGAAACCAAGAATAATCTCTATTAAGATAAACCTATTTAATAACTCTTTTTTAACATACTTGGTGAGATAGGAACCTATGCCCATAAAGAACAAGAACATTCCAATGGTAACCGAGAACTGTAAAATACTACTTCCCAAAAAATAAGAGGAAATAGTACTTAACAAGAGCTCATAAAATATGCCGCATGCCGCAATGAAGAAGACCGAAAAAAGTAATATCCTTACATTATTTCTCATAAATAAGATATTACCCTGCGATAGAAGCGGCAATAATAATACAAATTCCCAAAATCATAGCAGCAGCTACTATTGCAATGGCAACATTTTTGTCCTCTGCTATTTGTTTGCCCAACTTTCCAGGAATAAGCCAATCTATTACTACATACCCCAAAGCACTAAGAGCCAAACCGATGACAGCGAAAATTATTGTGCCTACCACTCCTTGCCACAAACTATCCCAAAAATTTGCTGTTTGCAAAAATAATATAGTATTTGTCATATTGATATATTTTTATGTTCATATTAACTATTTTCCATACCGCATGCCACCTCCACGAATGGTTTGATTTGGCGACTGCTCCATTTTTTGTTTATACTGTTCTCGCATGCTGTTGTAGCCGCAACCACGCAAACACATGCTGACTGCTATTAAAATTATTATTATACAAATTACCGCTGTTACTATAGATGATTTCATATAAGTTTATTTCTTTAATGATGCAAAAAATATTATAATTCCTACTATCCAAAACAAAAAAGCGACCGTAAACAGCCAAGTATTTTCTATGCCTGCTTCTTCAACCGAAATTCGCAAATCGGTGTTCTCCTCCGAAAGTAATTTTGCTGCAATCTCTGTTTTTAGATAAAATGTTCCTACTGTATCCGACTTAAATGACGCCGACAGATTACCTTCATTTTCAACAACCGTCTCAACCCCTGACTCGCCATCCTCATACCACGACTCCTGATACGTGATGTGAAAAAAATCAGCATCCATCTCGTAAACAGATTTTTTTTCTTCGTCTAACAAATATAAGTTTATTAACATCTCATCATTTACTGCCAAAGAAGTTTGTAATCCTATAGTATAAATGTGCTTCGCATTATCAAAAATAATCTTCTCCTCCTGTATATTTAGCGTAACAAAAGAATCCAACGGATTTATAACACTATCTTTTATTAAATCATTAATATTATAATTTTTATCAAGTAATGTTACATTAGGATTTCTTTGTTGAAAAAAGTTGTATAAGAACGTACTTATTATTGCTGCTAAAATAACAATTGCCGCATTTATCAATCGCCGTTTACGACGATTAGTATCTCGTTGTATTATTGTTTTTATGTTACTCTCCTCTCCAAACATTTGTGTTACAAAGCTTCGGGAGAGACTGTGTTCTTCAAAAAATTCTATTTCTTTGATTTCTTTATTGGAGTTAGTTCGGTACTCAATAGAGTAATACGTACCATTGCTTTCATATTGTCCGAACCATATTTTTTCGCCGTTAATTATTTGATAAGTGCTTTCGCCTTCATTATAAATTATTTGGGATATACCATACTCGTTCATCTGTTGCTTCACGCCACTATTAAAAGATTCTATATTAGGGATTTCCGGAAGTGAAGGATACTTAGGATATATTTGTCGGGACAAAGAAAATCCCTCACTATCTTCTATTATCATCAAATAAGAGGCATCCTCCCCAATGAGAAGCCACTCATGGAATGTCCACACAGAATTATGATATGCCCCTTCTTCCAACTCTTTATAAGAATTTCGCCAAAATATTCTGCCTATAATTTTATATTTCTGACCCTTATAATTTCCTACCATCCCCAATTTTAAAAAAGAAGGCGAAGGATATTTCGCAGGATCATTAATTTTATTTATTACTTTGTGAGCATCACTGGTAACATCAGAGGTTGCCCCACAATAAGGACACGAAACAAATTGAGTCTTAGGATTTTGCAACAACAATTCGCCACCGCAATTATTACATCTAAATTGCTTCGGAGTATTAAAATTTATTAGTCCGTTTTTTTTCATAGCTCTACAAAAAATCAATTTGTGATAATAAAATATGCGTACCTATACTACAAACGGTTTCATTACTAAGATATTCTATACTTATGGGTTTACCCTGAGAAACAATTATGCCATCGACAAAATCGGCTTGTTCACCGGAAATAACGGTAAACGGTAACTCGCCTTCGCTACCTAATATTACCGCATTTTGCTTTTCGGTTATAAATATTTCAAATTTAGATATTTCTACAGTTTTACCTACAACAAGATTCTCAAAATTAGGAAGTTGAGATACAAGTAACGGCTGATAAACTACTAAATCACCCTCGTCATCTTGAATCCAATATTGAGACTCACTTTTTTGACTTACTATCAACCACTCATCCCAGAAACCATCAGCGTAAGAATAACGCATGTGACCGGCAACATTGAAAACCTCTGCATTAACAGAAATGGAAGCTCCAACCGTAAAAGCACTCCCATAATCGGATAACTCACATTTATCACCATTCATTGTTAAAGCTTCGTTAATAAGATACGAAGTTTGATGACAATAACCACAGACGATAGTCTTAGAAAATCTATATTTTAAAGATATATCTGCCCCGCAAGACTGACATTTATATTCTCTGCTCATTTTTTTATTTCTTCTCGTAAATTTTTTGGTAGTGTAAATTTTTAAGTGATAAATTTTTTGAACCATATAAGGCATATAAGAACATATAAGCATTATATGCCTTATATGGTTTAATATTTTCATATAAATTAGGATAAGTATTATCACTGGAAAAATTACAGTTCCAATTTTTTGCCAATATATAAAAATATTATAAATAAAACAAATTTTTAAACCTAAATATTTTTAATTTATTGAAATATATGAAAACTTTAGAAAAAAAAACCTTATAAGAGTTATCTTATAAGGTTATTATATTCAAAACGGTATAATTTCAACTTTTATTCTTATCTAATTGTTTCGTAATTAAAACTTTGCCAAAGTTTTCAACTTTGGCAAAGTTGCCATTCATAGTATAAATATTTGAAATTTTATTTACAAGTTCTTACAAAAAGAAAATTACCATCTTTATCAAACATTAACAAAGTACGAACGCCATCATTTAACAATCTTACTTCTATTCTATCAGGATGTTCAAAAGCCTGTTTTATCTCGGCATTAGGATAATTAGTTGTTATATAAGTACTTATCACCTCTGGCAAATCTTCTACAGCAATCGGAATACCATGACAATGATGAGGGATAAAAGGTAGTTCTTCTATAAAATTTCCTTCTAAGTCAAATTTCAAAAGCTTAGGCGAAGTTAATTTAACTATATAAGCATCCGGTAATAATTTTGCTCTAAATATTTCATCATCCGGATAATTGGCAGCTATATAATCTTTAATTGCTTGAGGTAATTGCTCTATTGCAAGTGTGTCACCATGAGGAGGATGATTGCCATTGCCTAAGCTGTCGCATGTTCCATTTCCACCATGTCCGCCATTTCCACCATGTCCGCCACCAATACCTTCTCCATGTCCACCCGGCTTGCCATTGCCCTTACCATCTTTTCCGAAAGGACAATCTTTTTGCATACGAGGACGAGTGCCACATTCAGTTATCAACTCTTTACTGATTAACATTTCATTTGACATGTTAAAATAAACTAATTCGCCTGTTCCAAGTTTTATTTCATAACCTTTCTTATCTACCTTGCTTGCCTCATTTACATAAGTTTCAAAATAACACTCTTTTATCTCTTCTACTATTGCCACCGGCAAATCTTCAGCATCTACGGTCTTCTTGCTCTTTGACTCAGCAATTTGTTCAATCAACTTTTCATCACTTGAAAAATCAAAATCATTTTGGCATGCAGTTAATAATAAACTAACACTTAAAAAAGCCATTAAAAAAATTCTTATGCGTTTCATAATATTAAAATTTTGGTAGCGTATAAAAATAGTGACCAAAATTCAAATTTACTGATT
>DYQJ01000007.1 GCA_020719345.1 Draconibacterium orientale
GAAAAATCAGTAAATTTGAATTTTGGTCACTATTTTTATACGCTACCAATTATTTTTTGCTTAATTTCTTCTGCTGTTTCTTGATTGTAGGTATGCGATGTACTACGTCTTGCCATTAGCATATCCATCCATGTTTCCGAATCCTTAATTAAATTCATCTTAAAAGCAATACGCGTGGCATCTCGTGAACCTTTAATGTCAGTTTCGCCTTGATATTCAGCATAATCTTTCATAAGATTCCATGCGAGTTCGTAAGTATATTCAAATCTTTGTATTAAACCTTCTTTTATAATTTCTTCTAAGTCGTAGATAAATTCATCATCAATATTTTCCGAATCGTTATCTATTTCTTTGTAATATTTGTTTTTAACTATTTCAATAGCTTTGTTCAAATTTTTGAGGGCTTTTCTATAATTTGAAAATCGTTGTTCCCAGCGAATATCTTTTTCTTCCATATTTTTTAATTATTAAATTTCAACTCTATTGATTTATAATACGTCCTAAAATTAGGAGAGTATGTTAAGTTGGAAAAAAGAGTAATTGCCATCTAAGAATAGATGGCAGGGCAAATGTAAAATTTTTTTCTCAAATAATCAAAAGTATTTTAATATCTACCGGAAAAATACGAATGTTCTAAATTTTGCGAACAAATGTAAATGGCTGATTTTAACCATGCCAGCATTTTTTTCACGCTGGCATGGTTCTGACTAAAAAAAAGAAAGACCGTCAGCCATGCTGACAGTCTTTTTACAAAGGAAGAAATGTATTCAAAGATTTTTCTTTTGATTAAACTTTTTTGGTTCTTAAATAATATTTGTAATTTTCACGCAAAGTTTTAAAATATTGGTTTAATTTACTTTGCGTCTCTGCGTGATAATTAATTTTTCACAAAAATCATTGAAGAACCACTTTTTTATACGCCGCCAAAATTCAATATACGTCTTACACGCTCAGCACGCCAGCTCTTTGTGGTGAGCCATCTGTTAAGCGGGAATGCAACACCGGTCTTTACAAAATAATTGAACTTTGAGAGATGAGAATACGGCTTAAAACTAAATTGACCACTCGTCTCCATATAACCAGGATTAATGTAATTTACGGGCCAGAACTCTACCTGAAAATTATAGATGAACGAGTTAAATCCAAATATCAATGCCGCCCCAGAATTTTGCACCTCATTATTTTTTAACGAATGAACATAATTACTATTCGCCCAATTACTGTGTTGAATATTTTGAGTCACTAAATAGAAATTATACTGAACACCGGCATAAAAATACTGTTGATTTATGTAAATATTCCTTCCGCCAAACTTGTAATATAGCGGCAGTCCTATACTCTGAACCCTATAATTATCTGTTAATTTATATAATTGGTTTTCAGAAACATATTTGAAACTAAAACCATTATTTTGAAACTCCAGACCTATTACTAAGCCATATTTGTCACTCTTCGTATCCATGTGATAATTCAAGTCTATATAAGCTCCCGGAACATAATTTTTGCCCGTTGTTATCTTCGACATATCCCCTACATTGGTTCGTAACAGCAGATTCTCATTGTCTTTATTGCCCATAAAGTTATAGTTGTGCGACAAACCTACACGCAACCCCAAATACTTGTACTCATTCTTCTGCGCGCTAACGGCTGTCAAACAGAAGAAAAATATTAATGTAATTAAAATCCTATTCATGATATTATATTTTAGTATGTTTTCCTTCTTCTATAAAATAACCGAACACTAAGGTAGATATTCCCATATTTCATTACTCAACTTCTTCGCTGTGCGACCAGTCCCGATATAACCACGATCTAATACGTTCAATCCATAATCGTCATGATTTTTCTTTACATGAAAACCTATAGCGCCCTCGCACGCATCGCCTTTATAATTGGACAAACGAACCCATGATGCTTGTTGCAAATCAAAACCCCAAAAATCGTTCAAATAATATTCTTTGCCATCTGCATCTGCGGTGCGACCCGTACCAAAATAGATGAAACTCCTATTCTGATTGTCCTTTGTAAAAGACAATGAAAACATTGCCGCATTAGCACGAGGAAGACCAGGAAAATCACCTATTATAGCAAAATTACCTCCAATTTCCTGATTAGATAAATTGTCATAAATAAATAAATTCTTTTGATATTCTTTAACACCGGTTCCATCCGCAGTTTTGTGCTTATAGCCACCGAAAATATAAGCCCTATTCCCTATAGACGTTGCACATGCCTCGACAATCCCATAAGTAGGAAGTCCTGAAACACCAACGCTATTCCAAGTCAATAGAGAAGCCGCAGTATCTGCCTTTATATTATACTTATACAAATCAGATGCAGGATGATGAACATACGCATTCAATTCTTGTTTAAAAATATCGTTACAACCAAAGCCAACATAAGCAACAGGACGACCATCAGCACCGGTTAATGTAAAAGCTACTGCATCATGACGAGCACCGCCCTCAAATTTACGATAACTTTCGTCCCATGTATTATGTTCAGGAGAATAAATTTCAAACTTATCTGATGGTGTGCCTTGGGCATCTATTATTCCCAATCCTATATAACCAACGTAATAATCAGCTTTTCCTATTATTGCAAATGCCACACCTCTAGCACGGGGAGTTGGCAGTAGGGCTGGCTGTGTCCATGAATCTGTATTAGGATTATACGCCCATAAATCATTCAGAGGATAAGATCCATTTTCGCCTCCTGCCATATACATGATGTTATCTATTACAAATGTAGCTGCCTCAGAACGTGACAAACCCGAAAATGGCTTCTTATAAAACCACACATCCTCAGCTATGCGAGTCCTAAAATCTAAAACATTTTGATTGTACCCTGTGTCCACACGACCACTACGCAAATCTCGCGCTATCACAAAGCTTCGTAAATAATAACGGGTATCTGTCTTTAAGTATCTTAAAGAATCAAGCATCGTGAACTCATACATATTCTCCTCAAAAATGGTAGAATCTTTAACCGTATAACGGTACTCCGAGTTAGTTATCTCAGGGAATGCATTGGTAGTAGACCAACAAAAACCCGCCTTCAAAAACCGAAGCGAATCAATATCGTAAAAATACGCCTCTAACTTTGCATACCCGCGAACCAAAGTATCTTTCTTTGTACTTGTCTGTCCGGGCAGAAGACTATCTATTATAGTTGCCTTCTCCAACACCGAATCTAACACTGCCTTCGCATACGGATATGCACTATTACTCTTTATCAAGGTCTCATTGGTTATCAAGCGACCTACGGTCATCTCCGCACCCTTCTCCTTCGAACAACTCGCTAAAATAACAAACAAAAAAGTCAAGTAAATTATATTTTTTTTCATTGTTCTAATATTTCTGTTTTTAATAATTTAAGCAAAAGTAAACAAATTAACTGCAATTTTATTTTACATAAAAACAAAATTCGTGCTATTTTATATTCTAATTAAGATGTTTATACACACATTATGACTATATTTACGGCAACTTACTATTAATCAAAATATTAACATACACACTTTTTTTTTCTAATTTATACATTTTTTTTGAATATAAAATTTTTTTTTCTATTTTATTAAAGAAATAAAATTTTTCTTAAATATATTCTCTTTTTTATTTGTTTATACTTCTTTTTTATTACATTTGAAATATTGTTTATAAACATTTTAACTTTTTATTATGAATAAAGATTTGATGAGCTTAAATCCAAAAGGTCTTTGGAAATATTTTTACGAACTAACAAAAATCCCGAGACCATCCGAACACGAGCAAGGAGTAATAGAATTTTTAAAAAACTTCGCCATAACTAACAACCTTGAATATATTATTGACGAAGCCGGTAATGTTATCATCAGAAAAGAAGCTACAGAAGGTATGAAAGATTGCAAAGGAGTAATTTTGCAAAGTCATATGGACATGGTGCCACAATGCAATAGCGACAAAAAACACGACTTCAAAACAGACCCCATAGAAGCTTACATAGACGGAGAATGGGTTAAAGCAAACGGAACTACACTCGGAGCTGATAACGGAATAGGACTTGCCGCCACGCTCGCAATATTAGAAGACAAAAATATACAACACGGACCAATAGAAGCTTTATTCACAAGAGACGAAGAAGCCGGAATGACCGGAGCAAGACAACTAAAACCCGAAATACTTAAAGGAGACATCCTACTGAACCTCGACTCCGAAGACGAAGGACAATTATTCATCGGTTGTGCAGGAGGAATAGATGTAAGTACTTTTATTAGATTTGATAAAGACGTTCGTATACAGAATGATAAATATTATAGAATAGCAATCACCGGACTAAAAGGGGGACACTCCGGAGTAGACATCAATCTCGGACGTGCAAATGCCAATAAATTAATGTTCCGCGTTTTATACTACTTACTCAGAAATTATAACGTAGACGTACTATCTTTGAATGGAGGAACACTTAGAAATGCAATTCCAAGAGAAGCATTTATGGAAGTAGGTTTAAGAGATTTTCAATTAAAACAATTCTTTGATATATTGAAAAAATTTGAAGACGTTTTTAAAAAACAATACACCGGCATAGAAGATAATATTACTATCACCGTAACTGAAATTGACCCAGGAGACCCGCCTATTGCCATAGATAAAAATAACCTCTACAAAGCTGTCCGAATGGGATTAGCATTGCCACATGGAGTCCATAAAATGAGCAACGACATGGAAAACCTCGTGGAAACATCTTGTAACTTAGCCACTGTTAAAACTTATGACGTCACTATCTCAATTAATCTAATGGTACGTAGTGCAGATAAATGGTTCCTCAACGAACTACTCTCTGTCATAGAATCACCAATAGCTCTCGCACAAGCAACTTACAACTACGCAGGCGAATATCCAGGATGGAAACCAAATCAGGAATCCCCCATACTCGGAATTATGAAAGATATATACAAAAATAAATTCGGCAAAACACCGGAAGTAACAGCAATTCATGCAGGACTTGAATGTGGTATTTTCACCGTAAATTATCCACATCTGGATATGATATCTTTCGGTCCTACTATCAGATATCCGCACTCCCCTGATGAAAAAGTAGAAATTAAAAGTGTAGAAAAATTCTGGGACTATCTCGTAGAAACTCTGAAAAATATCCCTAAAAAATAAATTATATTATAAGACCTAACTTGCCAAAGTTTTAAACTTTGGCAAAGTTTAAAATTTGGCAAAGTTTAAAATTTGGCAAAGTTTAAAATTTGGCAAAGTTTAAAAACTTAAATACATGAAAAAACAAGAAGATGAAATATTCCCATTAGTAGATGAAACCGGAAATATTATTGGACAAGCGACACGAAAAGAATGTCACTCTAATAATAATTTGCTGCATCCTGTTGTACATGTTCACATCTTCAATGGCAACGGCGAAATATATTTGCAAAAACGACCACATACAAAAGATATACAACCTAATAAATGGGACACCGCAGTAGGAGGACATGTGGACTACGGAGAAACTATAGACCAGGCAAGAACACGAGAAATCTTAGAAGAAACCGGACTAACTGACCTCCAATGTACTTTCATAACAAAGTATGTATGGCGCTCAGAAGTTGAAACTGAACTGGTACATGTATTCTTTGCCAAATACGAATATCCCATAACTTTTCGTAACGAAGAAATCCCTGATGGTAAATTTTGGACGATTAATGATATTACTGAAGCGATGAATAAAGATGTTTTTACACCTAACTTTGAGCAAGAATTTTTAAGATATGTTAAAAAAACTTAAAAAAACATTTTTTTGAAAAAAAAGAATAAAAAAAATTGATTTTAAGAAAAATTATATTACCTTTGCATTCCGATTTATAGAATACTAAAAAATTATATATTATTCATAGATATGCCTACAATACAACAGTTAATTAGAAAAGGGAGAAAGAAACTTATTGATAAAAGTAAAGCACCGGCATTGGATTCTTGTCCTCAACGAAGAGGAGTATGCGTCAGAGTTTATACTACTACGCCTAAGAAGCCAAATTCCGCAATGCGAAAAGTTGCAAGAGTGCGACTAACAAACCAAAAGGAAGTGAACGCTTATATACCTGGAGAAGGTCATAATTTGCAAGAACACTCAATAGTACTGGTAAGAGGTGGTAGAGTAAAAGACCTACCCGGAGTTAGATATCACGTAGTAAGAGGTGCTTTAGACACCGCAGGAGTAGATGGCAGAACAAGAGAACGCTCTAAATACGGTACTAAAAAACCTAAAGCAGGTAAAGCAGCAGCTACAACAAAAGGGGCGAAGGGAGCAGCAACCCCAGCAAAAGGAAAAAAATAAACTGATATATTAAGATAGTTTTATATGAGAAAGTCTAAACCAAAGAAAAGAATTATTTTGCCCGACCCTAAATACAATGAAGTTATTGTCACAAGGTTCGTGAATGACATGATGAAAAGCGGCAAAAAAAATGTGGCATTCACTATATTCTATGATGCAATGGACATAGTAGAAAATAAAATGCAGAAAGACGGTAAAAATCCGGTAGAAGTTTGGAAAAAAGCAATGGAAAATATTACCCCGACAGTAGAGGTCAAAAGCCGAAGAGTAGGAGGAGCTACATTCCAAGTTCCAATGGAAGTCAGACCAGAAAGAAAAATATCAATCGGAGTAAAACACTTGATTGAGTTTGCAAGAAAACGCGCAGGAAAATCAATGGCAGATAAACTCGCAGCAGAAATAATTGCAGCATACAACGAAGAAGGCGGAGCTTTTAAGAAAAAAGAAGACACACATAGAATGGCAGACGCTAATAAAGCTTTTGCCCACTTTAGATTTTAATAGAATTTAATATCCAATCCATGTCAGATAACTTAGAATATACACGAAACATCGGAATAATGGCTCACATAGATGCCGGCAAAACTACTACTACCGAAAGAATTTTATACTATACCGGAGTAATCCACAAGATAGGAGAAGTTCATGACGGAGCAGCTACGATGGATTGGATGAAACAAGAACAAGAAAGAGGTATAACGATAACATCGGCAGCTACTACTACTTACTGGAAATGTAACGATATAGATTATAAAATTAATATCATAGACACACCAGGACACGTAGATTTTACCGTAGAAGTAGAACGTTCTTTGAGAGTACTAGACGGAGCAATTGCCATTTTTTGTGCAGTAGGAGGGGTACAACCACAATCTGAAACCGTATGGAGACAAGCTAACAAATACGGAGTCCCTAGAATCGCCTTTATAAATAAGATGGACAGAGTAGGAGCAGATTTCTTTAGAGTAGTAAATGAAATAAAGGAAAAATTGAAGGCTAAACCAATACTCTTGCAAATCCCAATCGGTGAAGAAGAAAACTTCGAAGGGATAATAGATTTGATAACACTAAAAGCTATATATTGGCAAGAAGAAGATTACGGTGTTAAATACGAGACAAAACAAATCCCCGAAGACTTATTGAAAGAAGCGATTAAATACAGAGAAGAAATGATAGAACTCCTCGCAGAATTTGATAACGATTTCATGGAAAAATACCTCGAAAATCCAGAACAAATAACTACTAGCGAGATAAACGAACTAATTAGAAAAACTACTATCGCAAAAGAACTGATTCCGATAATTTGCGGTGCCTCATTGAAAAACAAAGGCGTACAGAAACTCATCGATGCAGTTGTAGAATATTTACCTAATCCTTTAGACAAAGGTGAGGTAAAAGGAATAAATCTCAAAACTGATAAAGATGAAAGTAGAAAACCTAACAGTAAAGAACCTTTTGTGGCTCTCGCTTTTAAAATTGCTACTGACCCATTTGTCGGAAGACTCGCATACATAAGAGTTTATGCCGGAGAGTTCAAAGCAGGAAATATGATATATAATTCCAGAACTCAAAAAAAGGAACGAATATCTAATCTGTACAGAATGCACGCAAACAAGCAAAATGCAATAAACAGCATCAAAGCTGGAGATATTTGCGTCTTTGTCGGATTTAAAGATATTAAAACAGGGGACACGCTTTGCACAGCTGAAGAACCAATGTTGTTAGAGAAAATAGAGTTCCCTGACCCAGTCATGGGAGTAGCGATAGAACCAAAAACACAAGCGGATATAGATAAACTAGAAAAAGCCCTTACAAGATTGGCAGAAGAAGACCCTACATTCGCAGTAAACATTGATAACGAAACCGGACAAACTATTATATCCGGTATGGGAGAACTACATTTAGATATTATTGTGGACAGAATAAAAAGAGAATTCTTCCTCGACCTAAATGTCGGCAGACCGCAAGTGACTTATAAAGAAGCAGTGATAAAACCGATACAACATAGAGAAATTTTTAAAAAACAAACAGGAGGAAAAGGACATTTTGCGGACATCACCGTCAAAATATCACCGGCTGACAAAAACGAAAAAGGACTCATTTTTATAAGTGCCTTGAAGGGTAATATGATACCTAAAGATTTTATTGCAGCGGTAGAAAAAGGATTTAAGCAAGCTATGTTAAATGGACCACTCGCCAATTTTAAACTGGAAAATCTAAAAGTGGAATTGTTGGAAGCTTCTTTTCATCAGGTAGACTCGGATGCCATTTCTTTTGAAATTGCAGCCAGACAAGCTTTCAAAAACGCAGTATCTAAAGACAATGCTGTTATGTTGGAACCAATTATGAGTTGTGAAATAGAAACACCTGAAGAATATATGGGAGATATAATCTCCGATATTAATAAAAGACGAGGACATATTATTGACACCGACTTTAAACTCGGACTAAAAATAATAGATGTCAAAGTTCCTCTGTCAGAAACTTTTGGATATGTCACCGCACTTAGATCTCTCTCCTCCGGAAGAGCTACGATGGTGATGGAGTTCTCTCATTACGAACGTGTACCGCAGAACATTGCGCAGTTAATTATAGATACTATAACGGGTAAGATATATTTTACTAATTAATTAGGATAATTTTATATGAATCAAAAGATTAGAATTAAGTTGAAGTCTTACGATCATAATTTAGTGGATAATTCGGCTGAAAAAATTGTTAAAACAGTAAAAGCTACAGGTGCGATGGTTAGTGGACCAATTCCGCTACCTACACACAAGAGAATTTTTACTGTTCTTCGCTCTACTTTTGTAAATAAAAAGTCACGCGAACAATTTCAACTATCATCCTTTAAAAGATTGATCGACATTTATAGTTCCACTCCTAAAACTATAGATGCACTAATGAAACTGGAGTTACCAAGTGGAGTTGAGGTAGAAATAAAAGTTTGATGAAGTTTACCTCTTCATATTTATTAATGAATGTAAATAAAAAAAGTTAAAAATGCCGGGATTAATAGGAAGAAAGGTTGGAATGACCTCTGTGTTTGACGAGCAAGGTAAAAATATACCATGCACTGTGATTGAAGTAGGACCTTGTGTTGTAACCCAAATAAAAAGTAAAGATACTGACGGATACGACGCAGTACAGCTGGCTTTCGGCGAAAAAAAGGAGAAAAACACTTCAAGAGCTGAAGTAGGTCATTTTAAGAAAGCTAACACTACACCTAAAAGAAAGGTCGTAGAGTTTAGAGGAATAGTAGAAGAGTGGAGTTTGGGAAAGGTAGTTACTGTTGATTATTTGAGTAACGATACACTGTTGAGTATAACAGGTATTTCTAAAGGTAAAGGATTCCAAGGTGTCGTTAAAAGACATGGGTTCTCTGGAGTTGGTGGACAAACACACGGACAACATAACAGAGGTAGAGCGCCAGGATCCGTAGGTGCGTCATCATATCCCTCTAGAGTTTTTAGAGGAATGAGAATGGCGGGTAGAATGGGAGGAGACAGAGTGAAGGTTAAGAACTTAAAAGTTGTTAAATTAATAAGTGAGCATAATTTGTTGTTAGTTAAAGGAGCGGTACCTGGAGCTAAAGGATCATTTTTAATTATTGAAAAGTAATGGAACTAAATGTAATAAACATCGAGGGAAAAGATACCGGCAATGTAGTGGAGCTGAAAGATGCCATTTTCGGTATAGAGCCAAATGACCACGTCATATACTTAGATGTCAAAAGATATTTGGCTAATAAGAGACAAGGAACTCATAAAGCTAAGGGAAGAGCGGAAGTGTCGGCTAGTACAAGAAAAATTAAAAGACAAAAAGGTACAGGAACGGCAAGAGCTGGTAGTATGAAATCCCCACTTTTTAGAGGCGGAGGTAGAGTCTTCGGACCAGAACCTAGAGATTATACTATGAAGCTAAACAAAAAAGTTAAAAAACTCGCAAGAATGTCAGCGCTGTCTTATAAAGCAAAGGATAAACATATACTCGTGGTCGACGACTTCGATTTCGCAATACCTAAAACAAAAGATTTTATTAAATTGCGAAAAAATCTTGATATAGCTGATAAAAAAACTCTGCTGGTATTGGCAGCACCTAAAAAAAATGTATTGCTATCTGCAAGAAATTTGAAAGATGCTAAGGTGATGGTGGTAAACGAGTTAACTACTTATGATATATTGAACAACAAACGCCTCTTGTTTGAAAAAAGCGCTATAGATACTTTGAATAAATTATTAGTAATGAATAATTAGATTATGAATATTCTAGTCAAACCTCTGGTCTCTGAAAAAATTAATAACCAGAAAGAAAAACTGAACCGCTACGGTTTTATTGTTAAAAAAGATTCCAATAAAATACAGATAAAAAAGGCTGTAGAACAATATTACAATGTGACCGTAGAGAGTGTTAATACTGCTGTGTATAGTGGTAAGAGGAAGTCCAGATATACCAAAGCAGGTGTGGTAACAGGACGTACAACTGCTTTCAAGAAAGCTTTTGTAACATTAAGAAAAGGTGATAATATAGATTTTTATAGCAACATATAATAACATGGCTGTAAGGAGAATTAAACCAACAACCCCAGGTCAAAGACGTAAGATAGTAGCTACGTTCAGCGAGATAACCGCTGCAACCCCAGAAAAATCGTTGACCGTTGGGAAGAAAAGAACAGGGGGACGAAACAACGAGGGGAAGATGACCGCAAGATATATAGGCGGAGGACACAAACAAAGATATAGAGATATAGATTTCAAACGAGACAAAGAAGGGATACCGGCAGTAGTTAAATCCATAGAGTATGACCCTAACAGAACAGCCAGAATCGCCCTATTATTCTACGTGGACGGAGAAAAAAGATATATAGTTGCTCCAAACGGATTAAAAATAGGACAAGAAGTGGTATCTGGGAAGGGAGTAGCACCCGAAATAGGTAATACATTGTTTCTTGCAGAAATTCCTCTGGGAACTATTATTCATAACATAGAACTACAACCAGGAAACGGAGCAGCAATGGTCAGAAGTGCTGGAACTTTCGCACAATTGACCTCTAGAGACGGCAGATATGCGGTTGTAAAATTACCATCAGGAGAATCAAGAATGGTGCTTACTACTTGTAAAGCCACAATCGGATCCGTATCTAATTCTGACCACGCACTGGAAATATCCGGTAAAGCAGGACGAAGCAGATGGTTAGGGGTAAGACCACGTACAAGAGGCGTAGCGATGAACCCTGTAGATCACCCAATGGGAGGAGGAGAAGGTAGAGCATCGGGAGGACACCCAAGATCCAGAAAAGGATTACTCGCTAAAGGTTATAAAACAAGAAATGAGAAAAAATCTTCAAATAAGTACATTGTCGAACGTAGGAAAAAATAAAATGATATGAGTCGTTCTTTAAAAAAAGGCCCTTTTATTGATTTCAAACTGGAAAAAAAAGTGTTTGCCATGGCAGATGGTAAAGTAAAAAAATCAGTAATTAAAACATGGGCAAGAAGGTCAATGATTTCTCCCGATTTTGTGGGGAACACTATAGCAGTACACAACGGAAATAAGTTTATTCCTGTCTACGTGACAGAAAATATGGTAGGACATAAACTAGGAGAGTTTGCCCCTACAAGAAATTTCAGAGGACATGCAGGAAATAAGAAGAAATAAATTATAATGATTTTGAAAATATTGTAAGTATGGGTGCAAGAAAAAAACTAAGAGCAGACGCTCGAAAGGAAGATTTGAAAAATAGATACATTGCAGTGCTACGAAATTGTCCAACTTCTCCCAGAAAAATGAGACTGGTGGTAGACTTAATCCGAGGAGTAGAAGTCAATAGAGCATTGGACATTTTGGCATTCACATCAAAGGGAGTAGCGATAAGAGTTAGAAAACTCCTTTTGTCAGCCATATCTAATTGGCATGTGAAGAATGCAGGAGCAAGAATTGAAGATGCTAATTTGATTGTGAAAAGTGTATTTGTAGACTCGGCTAGAATGTTGAAAAGATTAAGACCAGCACCGCAAGGCAGGGCTTATAGAGTGAGAAAAAGGTCGAATCATGTTACGTTGGAATTAGGTACTAAGTAAATTTTATAATAAATGGGACAAAAAGTTAATCCGATTAGTAATAGATTGGGAATCATCAGAGGTTGGGATTCTAATTGGTATGGAGGCAAAGACTTCGGAGACAAATTATATGAAGACGAGCAAATTAGAAAATATTTGAACGCAAGACTTGCCAAAGCCGGAATATCTAGAATAATAATAGAGCGTACTTTGAAACTGATAACTGTGACAATAAACACAGCACGACCAGGTATAATCATAGGACGTCAAGGACAAGAAGTGGACAGACTAAAAGAAGAACTTAGGAAAATTACTAATAAAGAAGTTCAAATAAATATCTTTGAAATTAAGAGACCTGAGTTAGATGCAGTTATTGTTGCAGGAAATGTGGCAAGACAGGTAGAGGGAAAAATCGCATACAGACGTGCTATTAAAATGGCTATAGCTTCTACGATGCGTATAGGTGCAGAAGGTATAAAAATCCAAATATCTGGACGATTGAACGGTGCTGAAATGGCGCGAACTGAAATGTACAAAGAAGGACGAACACCTTTGCACACGCTAAGAGCTGATATAGATTATGCACTAGTAGAAGCGCATACTAAAGTGGGCAGAATGGGAGTCAAAGTCTGGATATGCAAAGGCGAAGTGTACGGTAAACGAGACCTTTCTCCTAATGTTGGTAAAAAAAGCCAACAAAAAAAAGGGAAGGTAAGAAATAGAAGAAATAAATAAAATTTCAAGAAAATGTTACAGCCAAAGAAAGTTAAATACAGAAAACAGCAAAAGGGCAAAATGAAGGGGAATGCGCAAAGAGGTAATACTCTCGCATTTGGATCTTTCGGAGTGAAAGCCTTAGAGCAAACATGGATAACAGGAAGGCAGATAGAAGCTGCCAGACAAGCTGTTTCGAGACACATGAAGAGAGAAGGACAGGTATGGATAAGAATTTTCCCTGATAAACCTATTACCAAGAAACCTGCAGAAGTCAGAATGGGTAAAGGAAAGGGAGCACCTGAACTTTTTGTGGCAAGAGTCACGCCAGGTAGAATATTGTTTGAAGCAGAAGGAGTACCTTTAAAAGTTGCTAAAGAAGCGCTAAGACTGGCATCTCAAAAATTGCCTATCAAAATGAAATTTGTGGTAAGAAGGGATTATGTTGAAATTACAAAAGAAGAATAATGGAAAAGTTAGATTTGAAAAGTTTGTCTATCAAGGAACTAGACGAACAGATTAAAGCAGAACAAGCAAATTTGCTTACGTTGAAGATGAATCACGCATTGACGCCTATTGAAAATCCGCTGAAGATAAGATTCACCAGAAGGATGATTGCTCGGTTAAAAAATGAAAGAGGTATAAGAATTCTTAAAGAAAAAAAATCTGTTAAGTAATATGGAAAAACGAAATTTAAGAAAGGAGAGAGTGGGAGTTGTTAAGAGTGCGGGTATGAATAAGTCTATCGCGGTGGAAGTAAAACGAAGAATGAAGCATAAAAAATACGGTAAGTTTGTGACTAAATCCAAAAAATTTATTACGCACGACGAAACTAATACTTGTAATGTGGGCGATACCGTAAAAATAATGGAGACACGCCCTCTTAGTAAGTTAAAAAGATGGAGATTAGTAGAAATCATTGAAAGAGCTAAATAGTTATGATACAGAGAGAATCTAGATTGATTGTGGCTGATAATAGTGGAGCCAAAGAAGTGTTATGTATTAACGTCTTGGGAGGTACAAAACGAAGATACGCATCTGTTGGAGATAACATTATAGTAACTGTTAAAAGTGCCTTGCCATCAGGTGACATCAAAAAAGGAATTGTTACAAAAGCGGTAGTGGTACGAACTAAAAAAGAAATCAGACGAACAGACGGATCGTATATACGATTCGATGATAACGCGGTTGTTTTGTTGAATAATGCAGGTGAAATAAGAGGAACCAGAATATTTGGTCCTGTTCCAAGAGAACTACGGGCTAATTATATGAAAATTGTATCCTTAGCACCAGAAGTCTTATAATCAAAAACGAGAAATATGCACAAGTTACATGTTAAAAAAGGTGATACAGTGTTTGTTAATGCAGGAGACGATAAGGGGAAGAAAGGTAGAGTAATAGAAATATTGAAGGCTAAAAATAAAGCTCTCGTAGAGGGTATAAATATAGTCCACAAGCATACAAAACCTAATGCTAAACAAACCGAAGGAGGAATAGTGAAGAAAGAAGCACCGATACATTTGTCCAATCTGATGTTAATCTGTCCCGAAACAGGAAAACCTACCAGAATAGGACGAAAACTGAACAATGAAGGAAAATTAGTGAGATATTCTAAGAAATCAGTTAAAAAGGAGGAAATAAAGTGATGCCGAAGTACGTGCCTAATTTAAAGAAAAAGTTTGTGAACGAGGTAGTCCCAGCGTTGATGAAGAAATTTGAATACTCGTCTGTTATGCAGGTACCCAGAATTGAAAAAATTGTTATCAATCAAGGGGTAGGTGCAGCGATATCTGATAAAAAAATTATTGATGTTGCACTTAACGAGCTAACAAATATTACTGGACAAAAAGCAGTACCTACAAAATCAAAGAAAGATATTTCTAATTTTAAATTGAGAAAAGGGAATGCTATAGGGGTGAGAGTGACTTTGAGAAGGGAGAGAATGTACGAATTCTTAGAAAGACTTATATGTGTGTCATTGCCAAGAATTAGAGATTTTAGTGGAATCCATGGAAAATTAGATGGAAAAGGTAATTATACCCTTGGAATACAAGAACAAATTATCTTCCCTGAAATAGACATAGATAAAATTACTAAGATGATGGGTATGAACGTAACATTTGTTACTACTGCGACTACGGATGACGAAGGATATGCATTGCTTAAAGAATTTGGATTACCTTTTAAAAAGAAATAGTATGGCTAAAATATCGATGATTGCTAGAGATGCAAAGAGAAAAAAATTAATTGAGAAGTATGCAGCTAAGCGTGCTAAATTGAAAAAGGAGGGAGATAGTGTGGGATTACAAAAACTACCTAAAAACTCTTGTCCTACAAGATATAGGAATAGATGCAAGTTAACAGGACGTCCAAAAGGATACATGAGACAATTTGGCATAAGTAGAATAACATTCAGAGAAATGGCCTCTAACGGACTAATACCCGGAGTAAAAAAAGCTAGCTGGTAAAATAATTTAATATATTTGAATATAAAATGAATACAGATCCTATTGCAGATTATCTAACAAGAGTTAGAAACGCTATAATGGCTAAACATAAGGTAGTGGAAATACCCGCATCAAATATTAAGAAGGAAATAACAAAGATATTATTTGATAAGGGGTATATATTGAGCTATAAGTTTGTAGAAGCAGAAGTGGTAAGCACTATTAAGATAGCACTGAAGTATCATCCTTTGACAAGAACATCGGCTATAAAATCTATTAAGAGAGTGAGTAGACCTGGATTGAGAAAATACTCAGGATATGAAAAATTGCCTAGAGTTTTAAACGGAATGGGAATAGCAGTACTATCTACTTCTAAAGGGGTAATGTCCGATAAAGAAGCAAGAGCTATGAAAGTTGGAGGAGAAATACTTTGTTATGTATATTAAAAAATTAAGAAAATGTCACGTATAGGAAGATTACCAATAGTTATACCAAAAGGAACACAAGTTTCTATAGAGGGAGGACTTGTTAAAGTGAAAGGAAAATTAGGCGAATTGACCCAAAAGGTTGACCCTGAAATGACCGTAAAACTGCATGAAGCTAATTTGATAGTGGAGAGACCATCTGATAATAAGAGGCACAAAGCCCTGCATGGACTGTACCGTGCCTTGTTGAAGAACATGGTGGTTGGGGTATCGGAAGGTTTTACTGCTAAATTAGAAATGGTCGGAGTGGGATACAGAGCTACTTCAAACGGACAATATTTGGATTTTGCCGTTGGATATTCCCATAATATCTTAATGGAACTGGCTAAAGAAATTAAAGTAGAAGCGCTAACAGAAAAAAGAGCTAATCCTATAATTACTCTTACATCTTGTGATAAACAACTACTCGGACAAGTGGTGGCTAAAATTAGATCTTTCAGAATGCCAGAACCTTATAAAGGCAAAGGTATTAAGTTTGTGAA
The DNA here is from genome assembly GCA_020719345.1 of Draconibacterium orientale. Lineage (GTDB taxonomy): Bacteria > Bacteroidota > Bacteroidia > Bacteroidales > DYQJ01 > DYQJ01. Next base: position 16,506 of record DYQJ01000007.1, read on the forward strand.
TGAAGTATTAAGACGTAAAGCTGGAAAAACGGCAACTAAATAAAAAGATTGGATATGGCTTTTGATAAAATTAAAAGAAGACAAACTATTAAGTTTAGAATAAGGAATAAGGTCTTTGGAACAGAGATGAGACCTAGATTGTCGGTCTTCAGAAGTAATAAACATATATTTGCACAGATAATCAATGATGTAGACCGAGTTACTATAGCATCAGCTTCTACTACTGATAAAAATTTGGACACAAAAAATCTTACTAAGGTGGAAAGAGCTAAAAAAGTTGGAGCTAAGCTAGCGGAGGCAGCTAAATCGGTAGGGATACAGCAGGTAGTATTTGATAGAGGCGGTTACTTATATCATGGTAGAGTTAAAGCCTTAGGTGATGCAGCACGTGAAAGTGGATTAAAATTCTAAGTATTATGGCAATTACAAGTGTAAGAAAAGTTAAAATAACTGATTTGGAACTAAAAGATAGGTTGGTGGCTATTAATAGAGTAACCAAGGTTACAAAGGGAGGACGAACTTTTAGTTTTTCGGCTATAGTTATAGTCGGTAATGAGAACGGCATAGTTGGATACGGATTGGGTAAAGCTAATGAAGTTACAACAGCGATATCTAAAGGAGTAGAAGACGCTAAAAAGAATTTGATTAAGGTGCCGATATATAAGGGGACTATTCCGCATGAGCAAACTGCCAGATTTGGTGGAGCAGACGTTTTTATTAAACCTGCATCAGGTGGTACTGGAGTAAAAGCAGGAGGAGCGATGAGAGCTGTTTTGGAAAGTGTAGGAGTAAAAAATGTCTTAGCTAAGTCTAAGGGATCGTCAAATCCACATAACTTGGTAAAAGCTACTATAAAAGCTCTCCTCGAGTTACGTGATGTGCAAACTATTGCAAGCCAGAGAGGTATTAGTGTAGAAAAAGTTTTTAATGGTTAATGATTATGAGCAAGATAAAAGTTACACAGAGAAAGAGTGTGATAGGAAGTACTCACTATCAAAAGAAAACGATGAAGGCATTAGGATTGCGAAGGATTAATCACTCAGTGGAAAAAGAAGTCAATCCTCAAATAATGGGGATGGTAGAGAAGGTACGTCATTTAGTTTTAATTGAAGAAATAAATTAATAAGAAATGGATCTAAGTAGTTTAAAACCAGCATCTGGTTCTATAAAGAAATGTAAGAGAATAGGCAGAGGTGAAGGATCGGGACGAGGAGGAACATCTACAAGAGGACATAAGGGAGCCAAGTCACGTTCTGGATATTCACAAAAAATAGGTTTTGAAGGAGGACAAATGCCTCTAGCTAGAAGGATGCCTAAGTTTGGATTCACAAGCAGAAATAAAATTGTTTACAGAGCGCTTAACTTAAATGAGATAGAAGCGTTATCGGAACAATTAGGAAAGGAAGAATTGACTGTTAATGATATGGTATTGGCAGGATTGGTGAAGAAAAATGATAAAGTGAAACTCCTTGCCAATGGAAAACTTACTAAGAAAATTAATGTGAAAGTGCATGCTTTTTCAAAGAGCGCGCAAAGAGCTGTAGAAGCTTTGAATGGTATTGTTGAAAAAATATAAATTAATGAAGTCGTTAATACAAACAATCAAAAATATCTATAAGATAGAGGATCTGAGAAATAGGATATTGTTGACGCTCGGATTGATTTTGGTCTACAGGTTTGGTGCACACGTGGTGTTGCCCGGCATAGATCCTAATCAGTTGAGCGGACTGGCGAACCAGACTAAAGAAGGGATTTTGGGAATATTGGACATGTTCTCAGGTGGAGCTTTTTCAAACGCGTCGGTCTTCGCACTCGGTATAATGCCTTATATTTCTGCCTCTATTGTGGTACAACTTTTGGGTATGGCGGTGCCATATTTTCAAAGGTTGCAAAAGGAAGGAGAAAGTGGAAGAAAAAAAATAAATCAGATAACAAGGTATTTGACTATTTTGATTTTGTTGTTCCAGGGTCCTAGTTATCTCGCAAATCTGCAAATGCAGTTGCCACCTTCCGCTTTTATTTCCACAGGATTTTGGGAATTCACTCTGCCTTCTATTGTTATGCTGACTGCTGGTACAATGTTTATAATGTGGCTCGGAGAAAGAATTACCGATAAAGGTATAGGAAATGGAATATCTATTATTATTATGATAGGTATCATTGCCAGGTTGCCTTTTGCATTGGTCGCCGAGTTTGCTTCAAGCCTAGATGAACAAGGAGGAGGATTAGTTATATTTTTGGTGGAATTAGTGGTAATGTTTCTTGTTTTCGTCTTTTCTATTATGCTGGTGCAAGGTACACGAAAAATACCTGTACAATATGCTAAAAGAATCGTTGGAAATAGACAATATGGAGGAGTACATCAGTATATACCTTTGAAGGTCAATGCATCAGGTGTTATGCCTATTATTTTCGCGCAAGCATTGATGTTTATCCCGATGACACTAATGAGCTTTAATACATCTACTACTAATGCTATCGTTTCTGCTTTTGCTGATTATACAGGATTTTGGTACAACCTCGTGTTTGCATTGTTGATAATAGTATTCACATATTTTTACACAGCTATTACCGTCAATCCTACTCAAATGGCAGAAGATATGAAAAAGAACGGAGGATTTATACCTGGAGTTAAACCAGGAAAGAAGACTATAGAATATTTGGACGCAATTATGTCCAGAATAACTTTGCCAGGATCTATATTCCTTGCTGTTATTGCTATTTTACCAGCTTTCGCAGTCAGAATGGGAGTAGGAAATCAGTTCGCACAGTTTTTTGGAGGGACTTCCTTGTTAATATTAGTTGGAGTTGTTTTAGATACTTTACAACAGATAGAAAGTCATTTGTTGATGCGTCATTATGATGGATTAATGAAAACAGGTAGAATAAAGGGACGATCTGGTGCATTAGCTTCGGTATAGTATTATGATATATTATAAGACTAAAGAGGAAATTTTGTTGTTACGAAAAAGTAACGAGTTGCTCTCCAAAGCCCATGCCGAAGTAGCAAAGTACATTAGAGCAGGAGTTAGTACCTTGAGGTTAGATAAGATAGCAGAAGAATACATAAAAGATAATGATGCTAAACCTGCTTTTTTGGGATATCGTGGATTTCCTAATACTTTGTGTGTGTCGGTGAATGATGTGGTGGTACATGGGATACCTTCTAAATATGAGTTGCGGGACGGTGATATAGTTTCTATAGATTGCGGAGTAATATTAAGTAATTATTATGGAGATTGTGCATATACGTATGAGGTAGGTGAGGTATCCGAAAAAATTAGGAGATTACTTTCTATAACTAAAGAATCGTTAGAGTTAGGAATTAAGGCGGCTAACACTAATAATCGGATTGGGGATATCGGAAATGTCATACAGTCTTTTGTGGAATCTAAAGGCTATTCGGTGGTACGTGAAATGACAGGGCATGGAATAGGTAGAAACTTGCATGAAAGCCCAGAAATTCCTAATTATGGCAAACGTGGAAGCGGAAAAAAAATTTTTGAAGGTATGGTCTTGGCGATAGAGCCGATGATTAATATTGGAAAAAAGGAAGTTAAGTTGGAAAAAGACGGGTGGACAGTCAGAACTGTAGATGGAGAAGTATCGGCACATTATGAGCATTCGGTTGCAATAGTTGATGGAGTAGCACAAAAATTGTCTACTTTTAAGTACATAGAGGAGATATTAAATACTAAAAGATAATCAATGGCAAAACAACCTTCAATAGAGAAAGATGGAATAATAATAGAGGCGCTGGCTAATGCTATGTTTCGTGTAGAGTTGGAGAATGGACATGTTGTAACGGCTCACATAGCGGGAAAGATGAGGATGCATTATATAAGAATTTTACCAGGCGATAAAGTCAGATTGGAGATGTCGCCTTATGATTTGTCAAAAGGACGGATAACATTTAGATATAAATAACATGAAAGTAAGAACATCAGTTAAAAAGAGAAGTGCTGACTGTATATTAGTCAGACGTCGTGGTGTCTTGTACGTAATAAACAAGAAAAATCCTAAGTATAAACAACGTCAAGGATAATGTTAATATAAACAAGAAAAAAATTATATATGGCAAGAATAGTGGGAGTGGATTTACCCAAAAACAAAAGAGGGGAGATAGGCTTAACTTATATTTACGGAATAGGAAGAAGTTCTGCCAATAAGATATTGGAGAAAGCAGGAGTAGATAAAGATGTGAAAGTTAAAGATTGGAATGACGACCAATTGGCTAACATCCGTAAAGTAATTAATGAAGAATTTAAAGTCGAGGGTGAATTGAGGTCTGAATATCAGATGAGTATCAAGCGACTTATGGACATAGGTTGCTACAGAGGTATCAGACATAGAATCGGACTACCTGTAAGAGGACAAAGAACACGAACTAATGCGAGAACTCGTAAAGGTAGAAAGAAAACTGTGGCTGGAAAAAAGAAAGTTACTAAATAATAGATAATATAAAATGGCAAAGAAAACTAAAGTAACAAAGAAGAGAGTCGTAATAGTTGAAGCAGTGGGAGAGGGACACGTGCATTCCTCTTTTAATAACATTATAGTTACACTTACTAATTCTACCGGACAAACCATTTCATGGTCTTCTGCTGGAAAGATGGGGTTCAAAGGTTCTAAAAAGAACACCCCGTATGCTGCTCAAATGGCAGCTACGGACAGTGCTAAGGTCGCCTACGATTTGGGACTCAGAAAAGTTAAGGTTTACGTTAAGGGACCAGGAAATGGAAGAGAAGCAGCTATCAGAGCCTTTACACAAGCAGGAATAGATGTAACTGAAATAGTTGATGTGACACCGCTACCGCACAATGGATGTAGACCACCAAAACGAAGAAGAGTATAACAAGTAATTTATAATCTAATGGCAAGATATATAGGACCAAAAACAAGAATATCCAGAAAGTTCGGGGAACCAATTTATGGACCCGATAAGTATTTTGAGAAAAGAAATTACCCACCCGGACAACACGGCATGGACAAGAGAAGAAGAAAATCGTCCGAATACGGTAATCAATTGAAAGAAAAACAAAAGGCAAAGTACACTTACGGTTTATTAGAGAGACAATTTAGAAATTTGTTTCAAAAAGCATCAAGAAGTAAAGGAGTAACAGGTGAAGTTTTGCTGCAATTGTTAGAATCAAGATTAGACAATGTCGTTTATAGATTAGGAATATCTAATACCAGATGTGGTGCACGACAATTAGTGAGTCATCGACATATTATGGTCAACGGTAAAGTGCTTAACATACCGTCATACCTCTTAAAGCAAGGAGATGTCATTGAAGTAAGAGAACGTTCAAAGTCATTAGAGGTAATTTCCAAATCATTGAGTATGTCCAGACACGTTAAATGCTCATGGCTCGAATGGGACAACAATCTCTTAGCTGGAAAATTTATGAACAAACCCGAAAGAGCAGATATCCCTGAGACTATAAAAGAACAATTAATAGTAGAATTGTATTCAAAGTAAAATATTTTTCGTTAATGAAATTTATTTTAAAAATAAATAGTTTAAAATGGCAATATTAGCATTTCAAAAACCAGATAAAGTTATAATGTTAGATGCCGATAATTACTTCGGCAGATTTGAATTCCGCCCACTCGAACCCGGATACGGCAACACCGTAGGAAATGCGCTGAGAAGGATTTTGCTCTCCTCACTAGAGGGGTATGCCGTAACATCTATTAAAATAGAGGGAGTAGATCATGAGTTTTCTACAATTAAGGGAGTTATTGAAGATGTGACTGAATTGGTTTTGAATATTAAGCAAATACGTTTCAAGAGAATAGTGGAGGAATACTCTTCCGAAATAGTGAATGTTACCGTCACCGGTAATGAAGAATTTACAGCCGGAGAACTAAATAACTTTTTAAATTCTTTTGAAGTATTAAATACTGATTTGGTCTTGTGTAGAATGGAACCAGCTGTCAAAATGCAAATAACTTTTACCATAGAAAAAGGGAGAGGGTATGTGCAAGCAGATGAAAATAAGAAGCAAGAAGCCGAGTTTGGAGTAATTGCTATAGACTCTATATATACCCCTATTAAAAACGTAAAATACGCTGTAGAAAATTATAGAGTAGAGCAAAAAACAGACTACGAAAAATTGGTGATGGAAATCACTACCGATGGATCTATACATCCAAAAGATGCACTCAAAGAAGCAGCCAGAATTTTAATTCATCATTTTATGTTGTTCTCGGATGAAAAAATCTCCCTCGACTCAGATGATAAATCTGAAAACGAAGAATTCGACGAAGAAGTTTTGCACATGAGACAATTATTAAAAACAAAATTAGTTGACCTCGACCTATCGGTCAGAGCTTTGAATTGTTTGAAAGCAGCTGAAGTGGAAACACTATCGCAACTGGTGGCTTTTAATAAAAATGACCTCTTGAAATTTAGAAACTTCGGTAAAAAATCACTCGCAGAACTGGACGACCTCCTAGCTGTGAAAAATCTGACATTTGGAATGGATGTATCTAAGTATAAACTTGATAAAGAATAAATTAATAATACAATAGCATGAGACATAGGAATAAAATAAATCATCTTGGCAGAACAAGCACGCATAGAAAGGCAATGCTATCAAATATGTCGGCTTCGTTGATTATGCACAAGAGAATTAACACTACGCTAGCTAAAGCTAAAGCTCTTAGAATGTACGTAGAACCTTTGATTACTAAATCCAAAGAAGATACTACTCACTCAAGAAGAGTCGTGTTTAGTTTTTTGAAGAACAAATTTGCAGTTGCAGAACTTTTTAGAGAAGTAGCTAAAAAAATTGCAACCAGACAAGGAGGATATACCAGAATCCTCAAAACAGGTTTTAGAGCAGGAGACAATGCTGAAATGTGCATGATGGAGTTGGTGGATTATAATACTACATACAACAAGGACGCCAATGTGAAGACTAAGAAGGCTACCAGACGCTCAAGAAAATCTTCTAAAACTGATAAACTAACTGAAGACGCTAATATCCAAAAAAGCGAAGTTAAAGAATAATAATTTGTATGACGGTGAGGAGGGATAATTTTTGATAGTTATCCCTTTTTTTTAATTTGAATAACATGAAAGTTACATTGTTAGGTAATGGAAGCTGGGCTACAGCAATTGCTAAGCTGCTTATTGATAATTATCAAGATAATAAATTAGTCTGGTACTTTAGAAGAACAGAAGATGCCGACTTTTTTAAGGAAAACCTTAGAAACAAGGATTACTTGGCATCCTTAAAATTTGACGGCGCTAAAATATTGATTACTAATGATATTAATTTCGCAGTCAAAAGTGCGGATACTATTTTTATTGCAATACCATCGGCTTTTTTAAATGATGAATTGCTTAAAATTAATGTACCGCTTAAAGATAAGAATATTGTATCCGGTATAAAAGGTATTATCCCTGAATATAATATGCTCGTTAGTGAATACTTAAACAACTATTTTAAAGTTGATTATGCAGCTTATTCTTTTTTGGCAGGACCTTGTCACTCAGAAGAAATTGCCATGGAGAAACTATCATATCTTACCATCGCATCACAAGACTTGTACAAAGCTGAATATGTTGCATCACTTATAGAAACTAAATATCTCAAAACATCACTCTCCAATGACACTTTTGGTAACGAGTTCTCATCCGTGCTTAAAAATATTTTTGCAATAGCTTCTGGAATTTGTAAAGGACTCGGATATGGAGATAACTTCCAAGCGGTACTAATTTCTAATGCCATCAGCGAACTCAATAGATTTATTGACACACTATACCCACTGGATAGAAATATTAAGAAAACATCTTATCTCGGCGATTTACTCGTAACAGCATATTCTAATTTTAGCCGAAACCGAACTTTTGGAATCCTCATAGGACAAGGTTACTCGGTGCAAACAGCTAAACTTGAAACTAAAATGATAGCAGAAGGTTACTACGCACTAAAAGGATTATACGAAATAAACAAAAGATATAATATTAATTTGCCTATACTCAGCGCAGTATATAATATATTATACAATAATATACCTCCGGCTTTTGAGATAAAGTTATTAACAGACAAAATTAGATAATAATTTATGAGAATTGCTTTTATTACGCTTATGGCAGGAGTACAGTGGGGAGGAAGCGAAGAACTCTGGTACAAAACAGCTATACTTGCTAAAAATAACGGACACAAAGTCTTCGCTTCTATTTATAGATGGAAAGAAGAACTCCCTAAAATTGAATATCTTAAAAAAATAGGCATAGAAATTAACTACAGAGATAGATTTGATAAAGACAGCTCATTACCAAAAAAAATCAAAACATTTCTTAAAAATAGAATAACTAAAATTAATAATGATTATAAAAAACTTTTTGAATTTAACCCAGACATCATTTTTATCAGCCAAGGTTCTAATTTTGACTTAAGTGTCCATCATTTTGAACTCTACAAAATGATTAAAACCAGAAATTTAAAATATTTTATCGTCTGTCACAGTCACGACCAATACAGCGCAATTCCAGATAATAATATATATCCCAGAGCGATAGATATTTTTGTGAATGCTAAAAATGTATTCTTCGTCTCCAATAGAATGAAACAGATGACCGAAAGAATTTTATGCTGCAAACTTTCAAATGCAATATTTACATGGAACCCACTTAATATAACTCAATACAAATATATTAAATATCCTGATAATCAAACTATTAATTTCGCAATAGTTGCCGCAATAGCAGATATGAAAGGACAAGACACAGCATTAGAATGTCTTAGCCATAAGAACTGGAGTAACAGAAACTGGAAATTAAATATTTACGGAAAAGGATACGGAATGGAATACATTAAACAGCTCGCCATCTTTTACGGAATACAAAATAATGTTATTTTACATGGACACGTTTCAAATATAGAAGAAATATGGCTAAATAATAACATCTTACTTATCCCATCAGCAGGAGAAGGACTACCTATTTCTTTGTGCGAAGCAATGATATGCGGCAGAGCAGCAATAGTAACAGACGTAGGAGGAAATACCGAAATGATTACTGATTATATAACAGGATATGTCGCAGAAGCACCTACGGTTAATTCTTTCGCCAAAACACTCGAACTTGCCTGGAAAGATAAAGATAATTGGGAAAAAATGGGACTAAATGCTCACAATTTTGCAATGAAATCTATTGACCTCAAAGCGCATGAAACCCTATTAAATATATTAATTAATTAATTTTCAAAATATTATGAAAAATTTAATACTATTTGTATTTATAATCGCATCTTTTAATCTCAAAGCACAAGATTTTAGAGATACAGTTAACGTTGTTAATTATCAAATTAATTTAACTATTAGCGACTCAGAAAAACAAACTATTACCGGAAATACTGTTATAACTTTGCACCCTAATTTTGATAATATTAAAGCCATAAAACTCGACCTCGCACAATTAAATATTGATAAAGTCCAGATGAATAACAAAGAACTAAAAAAAATATCTCATAACAACGGAGTAATTACTATCAATCTGGACAAACAGATAGACAAGAAAGACACTATAAAAATAAATATTTTTTACGCAGGTAAACCTATTAAAGACGACCAATGGGGAGGTTTTTATTTTATGAAAAAATCTATTTTTAACATGGGAGTAGGAATGGCTTCTAATCCCCCTAATTTCGGAAGATGTTGGTACCCTTGTATTGATAATTTTACCGACAGAGCTACTTACAATTATAATATTACTGTCAAAAAAGGACTGAAAGCAATTTGCTCCGGAATACTGGTTAATGTTATTGCTAATAAAGACAATACTAATACTTTTTGTTGGGAACTAAATACCGAAATTCCTACTTATTTGTCATCAATGGCAGTCGGAAATTATACGTTAATTAATGACATGTTTAAAAAAAATTCCCATGTAACAGCACAAATATATGTTTACCCTGAAAGCGTTGATAATCTTAAAAAATCTTTTGCAAACCTCGAACGTTGTTTTGAAATATTTGAAAAATATTTTGGCGCATACAGATGGAGTAGAATAGGGTTTGTGGAAACAGACTTCAATAGCGGGGCTATGGAACATGCTACTAATATTACATACCCATCTTATGCTATAGATGGAACACTTGATAACGAACGACTTATGGTACATGAATTTGCACATAACTGGTTTGGAAATCTTGTAACTTGCAAAACCGAAAAAGATATGTGGCTTAATGAAGGGTGGGCTACTTATTGTGAAGCCATTTTTGTCCAAAAATTATATGGAGACCAAAAATTTAAAGACTATGTAAGAGCTAATCATTTATACGTAATTAATTATGCGAATATTAACGACGGCGGATATTTCCCTATATACGGAATACCGCATGACATAACTTATGGAACTACCGTATATAAAAAAGGAGCTTCTACGGTGCATAATCTTAGAAATTATTTAACTGACGACATCTTCTTCGCCGCTGTAAAAAAATATCTTAACGATTTTAAATTCAAGTCTATAGACACCAAAATATTCTTAGACTCTATCGCCGCTTATTCTAATATCAATCTTAAAGATTTTGCCGAATTTTATATATATGAAAAAGGTTTTAATTTATTTGAAATTAATCAATGGAATGTAAATAAGGTTAATAATTTTTACGAAGTGCAAATAAAAATAAAACAACGACTAATACAAGCCACTAAATTTGCTAAAAATATTAATCTCGAAGTTACTTTTATGAACGATAACTTAGAGAAAATAACTAAAACTATTAATTGCTCTGATGAAATATCTGAAAGCAAATTTACTTTAGAATGGATACCTACAGCAGTATTTTTAGACTTAGAAGAAAAAATGCTCGACGCTTCTACGCACTGCTACAAAAATATCGCTACGCCTAATAATTACGAATTTGAAAGTACATTATTTGAAACCGAAGTCAAAACTATATCTAAAAATATTTTTTTGCAAGTCAAAAATAATTTTATCAAACCCGAAAACAATACCGCTACTGGTTTTACCCTTGCAGAAAATCAATACTGGACAATTACAGGTATAATTGCTGACACGAAACTTTCTGGTAAATTCTTATTTTATAATGATAAATATGTTAATTCTTTTTACAAAATTAATAAAAATCTCGTTCTATTATACAGAAAAGACCAAACACAACAATGGAAATTGGTAGAAACTCAAAAAGAAACTAATGCTCTTATTATTAACCAATTAGAATTAGGGGAATATTGTTTCGCAATTCCAAAATAACTGCAAAAATATTTATTTATTAATATAAAACATAAAAATATGCTTAATTTAATCTTATTTGGTGCACCAGGAGCAGGAAAAGGAACACAAGCTGCTAAAATGATAGAAATGTATAAGTTAGTCCATCTATCAACAGGAGATATTCTTAGAGCTGAAATTGCAGCAGGAACTGAATTAGGACTTAAAGCGCAAAAAATAATGGCTACAGGAGACCTCGTACCAGATGAAGTTGTCATCGCTATGATAGAAAATAAAATTGACAACAACAAAGAAGCTAACGGATTTATATTCGACGGATTCCCAAGAACTACTCAACAAGCTAAAGCATTAGATGAAATGCTCGCTAAGAAAAACGAACAAATTACTAAAATGCTCGCCATTGAAGTAGACGCCGACGAACTGAGAACAAGACTCCTTAAAAGAGCCGAAATTGAAAACAGACCCGACGACAAAGATATTAATGTTATTAACAACCGTATTAAAGTCTATTCTGAAAAAACTGCCATACTCGCCGAATATTATCAAAAACAAGGTAAATTCCAACCTATAAATGGAATCGGAGATATTGACGAAATATTCGACAGAATTAATAAAGCGTTAGAAATCTAATACTTGCAACTCAACTCTGCAATTCAACCTTGCCAGCGTGAAAAAAACGATGGCAGGGTTCATAGGGTTGAATCCACATTTTTTTCGTGTATTTTGTGTATTTTTGTGTATTTTCGTGGCTAAAAATTAAATTTTATGAAAATATTATTGATATTTTTTTCGTGTATTTTTGTGTATTTTCGTGGCTAAAAATTGAATTTTATGAAAATATTATTGATATTTTTTTCGTGTATTTTTGTGTATTTTCGTGGCTAAAAATTAAATTTTATGAAAATATTATTGATATTTTTTTCGTGTATTTTTGTGTATTTTCGTGGCTAAAAATTGAATTTTATGAAAATATTAGTGATAGATAATTATGACTCGTTTACTTACAATCTCGTCCATTATATAGAAGATATACAAAGTTCTAAAGTATATGTAGTTAGAAACGACAAGATTACAATTAAAGAAATAGATAACTACGACAAAATCTTGTTATCGCCCGGACCTGGACTGCCCGAACAAGCCGGAATTATAAAACAGATAATCAAACATTATGCTGCTACAAAATCTATTCTTGGAGTCTGTCTCGGTATGCAGGCTATTGCGGAAGTATTTGGGGGAACTCTTGTCAATTTAGACAAAGTATTCCATGGAGTAGAAAGCACAATATATCAACGAGTTTACGACTACAAACTTTTTAGAGATATACCCAACGAGTTCACAGCAGGCAGATACCACTCTTGGGTAGTAAACAACAACGACCTGCCCGATGAACTTATTGTCTCAAGTGTGGACAAACAAAATAATATTATGTCTTTATTTCATACTATATACGATGTGCGAGGAATACAATTTCACCCCGAATCCGTAATGACTCCGCACGGCAAAAAAATTATTCAAAACTGGCTAAAATTCTGATTAATGGCTCAGGGTGTTTTTAATTATTGGAAATAATTGCTCTAATGCTATCATTTCTGAAGCCTCAATAATTTCTATACCTACAAGCTTATTATCTTCATTTATGTCTAATATAATATTTTCATTCACTATTATATTAGTTAATGTTTGCTCTTTTGTGTCAAATCTTATATAAAGCAAATCTTTTGTTGAATCGTATGTTATTTTCATTTTATTAAGATTTTGTCAATTTCTTACTTATTTTGTTATTATTTTCGCAAAGATACGATTCTTTTATTGAAAAACAAACGATAATAATTTTTTTTGCATATTTTATTATAAAAAACGTTCTATAATGAATATTAAAAAAACATAATTTCGCACTCAAAAAGCGAACATTTTTTGTTTTTTACTATTTAATTTTATAGAAACATGGAAAATACAAATATTCGGAGGGCTAATTATTTTGTGAGAGTAATCTCCAGTTTTATTGATTTAACGATAGTATATTTTATCGTTTTAATTTATGTAGTGATGATGCTTGCTTTGTCAATTACTGATATGGAGGCGCTGGCAAATAAGACCTTATCTGATGAAGAAACACAAAAAATAATTTTAGTTTTTATTAGTGGGGGAGGAGTTCATATTCTTTATTTCGCCATATTGGAGGCATTGTTTGGTTCTACATTAGGAAAACTGATTTGCGGATTAAAAGTGGTGGATAAAGAATATCGGAGAATTAATTTTGGAATAGCACTCGCAAGAGCTATATTTAATTTAATTTCTTATTTTCTTGTAAGTCTATTAATTGGTATATTTATGCTGTTACCAATGTACGGACGCGGCAGAACTTTAACTGACATTATTTGTGGAACCAATGTAATAAGAAGATAAATTATGAAAAAGACGTATTTAATTTTTGGCTTGATTTTTTTGTTCGCAGGTTACTGGGGATGTGGAACATCTACAGACGATAAAACCAAAGAGATTAACTGGGACGGGACATGGATATACGTATCCGGGGGCGGTGAAACAGCAGGCGGGACAGCTATCTGGGCAGGATGGGCTATAACAATAGATGGAGATAACTGTAGTATTGAAGCCAATGGATATCAGTTGAGCTATAATATTACTTGTAGAGGCGAAAAAAAAGGTAATGAATATGTTATTTTTTACAAACAAATTGTAGATGGCGAACAACTAATTGGAGATTTTGATAAAACTGAACCGCTTATTGTGTTAACCGAAAAGAACGGTTTTTTGATTACTAAAAATACGCAATTGACTTTTCTCGAACCCGACATTTCTAAAATTGTTTTTGAACGAGATGAACAGAAATGAATTATAACCAACCCCGCCAGCTGGACTGTTAAGTTAGTCAAAAAAGTTCATTCTTTTTTAGAATAAAAAACGCGAAAAAACCTTTCAAATAGTCGAAGACTTTTGAAATGGTTGAAACAGTTTGAACCTTAGTTTACATTTACCCTGCCAGCTGGACTGAAAACGCTGGCAGGGTTCAGATGAAAAAAACGAAAATAAAATTGTGAGATATCAAAATATTTGGTAGTGTAAATTTTTAAGTGATAAATTTTTTGAACCATATAAGG